>CABUMZ010000244.1 GCA_902492825.1 uncultured Collinsella sp. | reverse complement strand
TGAGCCCGTTTACATCCTCGAGCTTGTTTTCTGCCATCCAGCGCACCATGGAGCCGCGTGCCTTTTTGCTGGCGGTCGAGCGCTGGATGGGCTTGCCGTTACGGATGCCTTCGCCAAAGAGGCACGTGACGACCGTGACATCGGTGGTGAGGCGGGGCAGAACGGCTTTGGCGTATTCCGCGCTAGCGAGGTTGACGATCGTAGCGTTGGAGCCTGCCGGAGCGATAGCCCGTGCGAGCTTGTCGCCCCAAAACGCGTAGAGGTCTCGGGCACCGTCGACGGCAAGTTTCGTGCCCATCTCCAGCCGATACGGTTCAACGGCATGAAAGGGGCGCACGCATCCGTAGAGTCCCGAGAGGATCCAGAGATGGTTTTGCAGCCAGTCGAGCTGTGCAGCATCCATGACCTCGGGCGCCATGCTTTGGTATTGGATGCCGTGGTAGGACATGACGGCGGGGGAGAGGTGACGGGCAAGTGCGGGATTGTCGAGATCGCCGTTTTTCAGGATGGGCCTGAATTCATGCAGGGTGTTGAGGCAAGGCCCCAGCAGTTTGTCGCTTACGTTCCACAGCGCCTGCAGGCCGCCGCTGCCTTCATTCCGCTCGATATCTAGCAGTGCGCGGTGGAGGCGAGCCGTCTCGCGCACAAAGGGTGGAATGCCCAGGACTTCAAAAGCATCTTGGGCCGCGCGCATCTGCTTGGCGGGCGAAATGATGACCTGCAGCATGGACTCTCCTCTGCCAAAAAAGAGGTTGCGGTGGAATAGTTCCTGTTTGGCCTGCTAAAAGGCTTAATTAGGAACTATTCCACCGTAAAAATAAAGGGCTGGTTTGATGCGCTTTACGAGGGCTGGTTAGGCTCGCTCGATGAAGGCCTTGTAACCGCGATATGCCTCGTAGATGTCGGCCTTGTTGGCGACCTCCCACAGGGCGTGCATGGACAGGACGGCAACGCCGGAGTCGATGACGTTCATGCCGTACTTGGCCATGATGTAGGCAATGGTGCCGCCGCCGCCCGCGTTGACGCGGCCGAGCTCGCAGGTCTGGAAGTCCACGCCGGCCTCGTCCATGATGTCGCGGACGAGGGCCACGTACTCGGCATCGGCGTCGTTGGAACCGCCCTTGCCGCGGCTGCCCGTGTACTTGTTAAAGCACAGGCCACGACCCATAAAGGCGGCGTTCTTCGTCTCGAACTTGCCGGCATAGCCCGGGTCGAAACCGGCGGACACGTCGGAGGAGAGCATGCGGCTGCGGGCGAGCGCGCGGCGCAGGGCCAGCGGGCTATCCTCGCCGGCGAGCGTCATGATCTCGGCGACGGTGTTCTCGAAGAAGCGGCTCGTCATACCGGTGGCACCCACGGAGCCGATCTCCTCCTTATCGACGATGAGCGTGATGCTCGTGCGCTCCACGTTGGCGACGTCGATCTGGGCGAGCATGGACGGATAGGCGCAGACACGATCGTCGTGGCCATAGCCCAAAATCATGGAGCGGTCGAGGCCCATGTCGCGGGCG
>CABUMZ010000243.1 GCA_902492825.1 uncultured Collinsella sp. | reverse complement strand
CTGCGCAAGACGGAAAGCACATTAAGTGCTTTCCTTTGCGTGCGGAACTCGCGACAAACTTCATGCCCTCCGGTCCGCCCCGGGAGCCAGGTTGACTAATTCGGCCCCGGCATTCAGAAAAGTCAGTGCAGCAAAATGGCGATGCGGATGGAATGCACAAGATAGGGGCACGTTGTTGGGACGCGCTCTTTTAAGTTGCGGTGGAATAGTTCCTGTATTTGGGCTTGAAGGCCGATTTTAGGGACTATTTCACCGCAACTGAGGGGTGGGATGTGGAGTTAACGCTCGTAGATCAAGTTACCTGCCAGGTAGGTAGCCTGAACCTTGGTGGCCTGGAGCTCTTGGGGGTCGATGGTGAGCGGGTTTTGGTCCAGGACTACCAGGTCGGCATACTTGCCGGGCTCCAAGCTGCCGAGGTTTTGCTCGTCGCCTGCCGCATAGGCGCTACCCAGGGTGTAGTTGCGCAGGGCTGTAGCCGCATCGATGCGCTCGCTGGGAAGCCAGCCGCCCTCGGGCCAGTGGCTGCGAGGGTCTTGGCGCGTGATGGCCGCGTAGAGCACGTTCATGCTGGTAACGGCTGTGATGGGGCTATCGGTGCCGAAGGCTTGGCGGATGCCGCGCTGCTTATAGGTCGCAAACGGCCACATGATGCGGCTGCGCTCCAGGCCCAGGTCGCGCTCGGGGCCGCCCGGGTCGAGCGTGATATGGCAGGGCTGGCTCGAAGCAACCACGTTGAGCTTGCGCAGGCGGTCGATGTCCTCGGGCAAGAGGTTCTCCAGATGCTCGAGCGTGTTATGACCGTGCTGGGGCAGGCCGTACAGTTCCGCGGCCTCCTCAAAGATATCGAGCGCGGCATGGATGGCACCGTCGCCGATGACGTGGATGCGCACGGTGTGACCGCGCTCCGCGGCAGCGAGGACCAGTTTGCGCATACGCTCGGCCGGAACCGTCAGACGGCCCTGGTCGCCCGGGAAGCGCGGGTTGGTATAGGGCTCGGTGAGATAGGCCGTGTGTTCGCTCGACACGCCGTCGAAGAACTGCTTAAAGCCTGGCGCCGAGAGCAGCGCGTTGTTCGCGTAGCGGGTCTGCAGCTCTTCCAAGCGCGACTGGTCATCCAACAGCGTGGGGAACAGATGGGCTCGGATGCCCAACTTGCCGGCTGCCTGCAGTTTGTCGTAGACGTCGTCGCGGATAAAATCGCAGCCCGGCATGGGCATGAGCGACATATCGCATATCGAGGTGATGCCCTGCTCGGCCATACGCCTCATTTGATCGGCGTAAGCGCTTGCGATGCGATCCTCCCCCAGCCACTCAAGGCAGCGCGGCAGCAGCTGCATGGCAGCCGCCTCGTGAGCAATGCCCGTGAGCTCGCCGTTTGCGTCCTTGTCGTAGCTGCCGCCCGCCGGCGGCTCGCTGTCGCGCGTGACGCCGAGCGCCTCGAGTGCACGGCTGTTGAGCCAAAGCGTGTGCCCGTCGCCCGAATACATAACACAGGGACGATCGGGGAATGCCACATCGAGCGACGCCTTGGTAGGATGCTCGGGCGGG
>CABUMZ010000242.1 GCA_902492825.1 uncultured Collinsella sp. | reverse complement strand
TACGTGTATTCCATCGTCGACGTGTATCGTCATCAGATTGATGACATGCTGGCCGATGTTTCGACCTCTAAGGATGAGGATGCGGCCCGCCAGCGACAGCTCAAGCGCTGCTTTAACCGCGACTTTACGCACGCCTATCAGGACGGCACCTCGGGCGACGAGATGATGAGCTATGAGCGTTCCAACAACCGCGGCCAGATCGTGGGCACGGTGCTGGGCAGCCGCCCGGCCAACCGCGATGTGCGCGGCCTCAAGCCCGACGACCGCCGTCGCCGCGCCGCCATCGCCCGTATTGAGCTGTTTGAGCCCGTGGGCAAGGGCGACCTGCTGGAGCTTCGCCACGATAACGAGTTTGACCAGTTCCTGACCACCATTGCCGCCGATGATGCCGCAGCCGGTGAAGTCATCGAATGTCGCGTACCCCGCAGCATGCCCGAGGGCTGCCGCGTCCGCGTGATTCGCAGTCAGCGTGCCATCGACGCCGCCGGCGCCGCGCTCAAGCGCGATGTGCTGCGCCGCCGAGCTGTTGATGTGTCCGTCGTGGCGCGTCTGGGCGAGCCGTTTACCGTTACGCTCACCTGCTGCGACGACCCTTCGCTTACGACCACGGCCACGGGCTTTACCGTCGAAGCCGCCAAGACCCGTGCGGTCGAGGCGTCCGATCTGGTTGAGCACGTCGGCCGCATGGGTTCCTCTCCCTTTGAGGCTGCGAGCTTTGAGGTGGCGCTCGATGAGGGCTGTGGCATGGGTTTCTCCGCCGTACATAAGGTGCGCGCCGCCGCTTGCAAGGCGCTGGAAGAGGCCATTCTGGCGCCGTACGCGGAGCGCGCGAAAACGCTCGAGCTGCCGGCGATTGTCACCAGTGATTCCCGCCCCGCGCCCGAGCACTACCGCGACGAGCCGCAGATCTGCGCCACCGTCACCTCGCTCGAGGCCGCCGAGGCAGCGCGGGCGGAGGGTGCGACGCGCATCTACATGACCACCGACGCGCTCGATGCGGCCAAGCTCTCCCCCGCCGATACGTTTGAGCAGGGCATCGTACCCGTGCTCGATGAGGTCTGCCGCGCCGTTGACCACGTCCGCGTTGACCCATGGGTTGTTGCCGGCGCCACGGTCGCTATTGGCAACATCTCTGAGCTTGCCCTGGCCGCCCAGGTTGGCGCCACGGCCGAGATTCGCTCTTGCCTGCCGGTGCACAACACGCCCTGCATGGAGGCGCTTGCCGAGCGCGGAGCCGGTGCGTTTTGGTTCTCGCCCGAGATCACGCTCGACGAGATTATCTCGCTCGGCACCGCCGCGCCCGCGGCTCTGGGCATCACCGTCTTTGGCCGCCCGCGCGTCATGACAAGCGAGCATTGCATTCTGCAGGTTGCCAACGGCTGCATCCACGATTGTGCCAACTGCCGCCTGCGTGCCCGCAAGCTCTCGCTCAAGAATATCGACGGCAAGGTCATGCCGGTGCGTACCGACATCCACGGCCGCTCACGCCTGTACGACGCCTACCCCATCGACCTCACGCCGCAAGTTCCGCAGCTGCTCGATGCCGGCGTGCGCCGTCTTATGGTCGACGGAACCTTGCTCG
>CABUMZ010000241.1 GCA_902492825.1 uncultured Collinsella sp. | reverse complement strand
AAGAAGCCAAGGCGCTGGGCGCCAAATGGGACCGGATCAAGAAAATCTGGTATGTACCCAGCGGCGTCAACCCCGAGCCCTTTGCCGAGTGGCTGCCCGGTGTTGACCGATCCGACCCCTCAGCGCCGTATATATATCTAGTACTGGGCAAGCGCGAGTGCTGGAAGTGTCACAAAGAGACCTCGGTCGCGGCCTTCGGCATTCCCTATCGAACCGATAACGACGAGAGCGTCGCCATCGCGCACGCGCCCAACGAATCCGGGCACATTGCCATCGACACGGCCAACGCCAACGCACTCGCCATCGTGCCCGCTCTTGGCTGCGTGCCGGGCGAGATCCGCGACTACCTTCATAAGCGCTGCGGCTACAAGCCCGTAGGCGCGCGAGCCTCCAAAGCCCCGTCGCTCGGCAACACGTGCACCAGTTGCGACGCGCTGCAAGGCAGCCGCTATCTGTTCGAGGAGCCCTCGTCCCCGTTTGCCCTCACTGCCATCAACAAGCTGCCGGCACTGGAGTTTATACGCGTCGAAGTTGCCGGCGTCTTTGGCGTCCCGGCCACGCGTACCGACTTTGACCAGGCGCTCTTTACCTGGGCACGCGACCATCACGCCGAGTTCCACAAGCAACTCGGTGAGGGGATTTATTTGTAGAGACGGAGAAGCCTTCACAGCCAGCTCCTCCGCATCACCTATCCCTCGTCGCCGGCGTCGTACACGATATCGAGGCCACAAACAGGGCATTTCTCCGGATACACCGGCATATGAACGCCTGTCCGTTTTCTCACTTCGTCGCTGAGTCTGTCGCGCGCATCGATGAACTGAATGTCGAGACACGGTATTTGCGAGCCGCAGCAAGGGCAGGTGACGACAAACGACCCGCAATCAACCTCTACGCTCGGAAACATATTGTTGTCTATAAGGGCACACGGCAGTTTTCCGTACTTCCCCATCGCAATATCGCCTCGCCAGCTCATACACGCTCCCCTCTCGCTATACAAAACAGGAAGAGCATGCACCGGCGGGCGTGCGCGAGATTGCATCGCCACGCGATCCGATCAAACAACACGATCGTCAAAGAATGCCAAAGCCAAATACGCTAATACGGCAGAAGCCCCGCCTTTTCACGCTTCTTTTCCGAGCGATCGAACTCAATGCGATGGGCCTCAAGAAACACCGTATTGGGTCGCCACTGATGCTCATTCGGCTGCCTTAGCGTCGCGCCCGCAAAGGAAGCATAGTCGGTCTTATCCAGCAGGTACGATCCGCACAGCCGATATTCGCCGCAAACAGGCTCAAACGAAATCAGATGAGCATCGAATAAAGCATGTAAGTCGCGCCGAAGCAGAATGCCGTTGCTGGCAACCTGCGATTTGGGTCCCGAGTAATTCTCGATATGTGCAGCCTCCAGAGCTTCGCTGACGCCGCAGTCCGACACCGCGCAACGGCCATCATAGGCGGCAACGAGCTGCTTGCGGAACCATTGCTGCCCCAATCGCTCGCGCCTTAACGCATAGCGGACCTTTTCGTCGTCGGTCGTACCCTGTCCGGCAAACTCAATATCGACGGGCATGTGCTTCAGATAACTCATGTCGGGTGCAAAACGAG
>CABUMZ010000240.1 GCA_902492825.1 uncultured Collinsella sp. | reverse complement strand
GCGCCTTCTTCTGTTTGAAAGGGAAACTATGTCCCACCATTTCGAATCAGAACGGGGCACGGTTTCCCCCAGGACCTCCTTGCGGAAACTGCATCCCACTCTGAGCGCCCATTCCGGGACACAGCTTCCCAACGGCCCCCGTTTCGGAAACCGCATCCCGTTCCGAGCCTTCAAAGCAGGACGCGCCTTCCCCTAGGGAAGCATCTCGTTATTTGCCGTCGTCGTCCTCGGCTTCTTCTCTTGCATAGAGCTCCAGCATGCGGCGGCGGTATTCGCGCACGGCGAGCTTGGCGCGCTCCAGGCGGCGACGCTCGCGCGGAGTCAGCTCGGACGGGTCGACCTCGTCTCCATAGGTCTTATCGGCAAGCAGGTGCGCAGCGTCCACGATGCGGGCATCGATGTGGCCGCTCGCCGCCTCGGCGGAAAGACGCTCGGCAATCGTATCGAGCGTAGGCAGGCCCTCGAATACGCGACCGTGACCATGCGAGGTCAGCAGCTCGTGCTCGCGTGCGAGCAGGCTCGCCAAATCGTGATGGGCGCGCAGGATGTCGAACGCATCGGATGGATGCTCGGCAACCTCTGCCACGGCGGCGACCGGCGCGGCGTCGACCACGCGGTAAAAGAGCTGCGCGAGCAATGGCATCAAGAACACCGTAATGGCACCGGCGGCAACCATGACCGACGCAATATCTTGTGACAGCGCGCCCGCGTTGACGGCAACGCTCGTCACGGCAACGATGATCGGCAGGGCCGTGGTGCAGTACAGAGCCACGGTAATGCGACCATACGCCGACACATCGCGCGTCGCGGGACAAATGCCCATAGAGATGAGAATGGGCACGGCACGAATAATCAGCAACGCCACGATAAAACCCGCGAGCAAGCCCGGGCGCGACGCCACGGCCGTCAGATCGATCTTTGCGCCCGATACGGTAAAGAACACCGGAATCAAAAAGCCGTAGGCCAGGCCATCGAGCTTGGTCTCGAGCGTATGGTTGCCCTCGGGGATGATATAGCGCAGGACAAAGCCGGCGGCAAAAGAACCCAACACGATGTCGAGATCAAAGACAGCCGAGAACGCCACGAGCGTGACCAGGATGAGCACCGTCAGGCGCACGAAGGTCTGCGACGTGGTATCGGCGCGTTCCTCGACAAACGCAAAGAAGCGGCTGCCGACGCGCTTGGAGCGGCTCGGGACCACGGCCAGCAACACGCAGACCACCGCAAACAAGCCAAGGATTACAAGCGTTTGGATGCCGGTGCGGGCAGACAGCAGCACCGACATGGCGAGCACGGGACCGAGCTCGCCCCAAGTGCCATACGCGAGAATCGAGTCGCCCACACGCGTGCCGGTGAGCGAGCGCTCGCGCATGATGGGCACAAGCGTACCGAGCGCCGTGGAAGTAAGGGCAAGCGTCACGGCGATACCGTCGAAATGACTGACCGAGAACCACGGGGTAAAGCGCACGGCAAGCCAGGCGATACCAAACGTGACGACCCACGTCGCCAAGCCGTAGCGCCCCTCCACACCCGTGATGCTCTTGGGGTCGATCTCAAAGCCGGCAAGCAGGAACAAAAAGGCCAGGCCGAGCTCGGACACGAGC
>CABUMZ010000239.1 GCA_902492825.1 uncultured Collinsella sp. | reverse complement strand
CCCGATCTGCGTGCGCTGGGTCGGGCGGCGCGTGAGGCCCATGCGCTGCTGGTTGTTGACAACACCGTGGCGTCGGCTTTTGGCTGCGATCCGCTGCGGCTGGGTGCTGCGCTGTCGTTCGAAGCGCTTGACCGTGTGTGCGCCGGTGAGGCTCCACGCAAGCTCGTTGCTGCTTCGGTGGCGCGCTCGCAGCTCAAGCGCCATCGTGTGGATGCCGCTGCCGAGTGCGCGCACGTATTGTTTGCAGGCTGCGGTGCGTCGGCGCTCGACCTTTCTGCCGAGGAGACCGACGTGCTGGAGCGTGGGCTTTCCTCGCTTAACGTCCGCATGCAGGCGCATTTCGACCGCGCCCGTGCGCTGGCCGAGTATCTGGCCGCCAACGAGATGGTGCGCAACGTTCGCTATCCCGGGCTGAGTTCGCATCCCGACCATGCGGCTGCAACGGGAATCCTCGAGCACGGCTTTGGACCGGCAGTTGAGTTTGATCTTATCGAACGTAGCGCGGGCGAGCTGTTCGATGCTTTGCCCGGGGAGTTTCGCACATCGCCCGCCGGCGGCGCAACGACGCGCCTTTCGGCCCCACGCGGCAAGCAGGGGAGCACCATCCGCCTCTTCGCCGGTACCGACGACCCCTTGATCGTGGCCGCCACCCTAGACAATGCCCTCCGATGATTATTCTGGGACGGGGATTAAAAAATCATTAGGTACACAATGATTTTTTAATCTCCGTCCCAGAATAATCATCTATGGTGACCGACCAGCTAAAAAAGCCCCGTCCCAAATTGGCTACTCTTTGATGCTGGCGATGAGGGCGTTGGCTTTGGTGGCGATGACGTTGTTAATGTCGGCCTGCAGCTCTTCGTAGACCGCTATGGCTCGCTCGCCGGCGGGGGTGAGGGTGGATCCGCGGGCGCCGTCGCGCTCGATGAGCTTGCAGCCCAGCTGACCTTCGGCCTCGTTTACAATGCGCCAGGCCTTGGAATACGCCATGCCCATGCTCTTGGCGGCGCGGTTGAGCGAGTGCTCGCGGGCAATACCCTGCAGCAGCAAGACGCAGCCGTGGCCGAACACGCCCGGCAGATCCTTGTCGCACGCTTGAATGACCAACTTTGCCGTCGTCCTGTACTCCATGTGCTCCACGTCTCCCCGCTAAAGTGTTTGCTGGGCAAACGCATAGCCTGCGTCAAACCCTCGTGTGCTCTTCTTAAATCATGCATTGTAGCAGTCAAAGTGCGTTAAGATACTTCCCCAGTATTGGGCGCCCAAGGTTGGGCTGGGTCCTACGAGGCCTGCAGCCGACCGGTCGCATGGAAAAAGGAGAAACATGGCTACGTTCTTTCCCGGTGAGTCCCACACGTTTTCGGAGTATCTGCTGGTTCCTGGTTACTCGTCCTCGCAGTGCATCCCCAACAACGTCTCTCTTAAGACGCCGCTAACCCGCTTTAAGCGCGGTGAGAAGCCGGCAATCACCCTGAACATCCCCATGGTTTCCGCCATCATGCAGTCCGTCTCGGGCGTCGATATGGGTGTCGCGCTCGCTACCGAGGGTGGCCTGTCCTTCATTTACGGTTCCCAGAGCGCCGAGTCCGAGGCCGCTATGGTCAAGGCCGTCAA
>CABUMZ010000238.1 GCA_902492825.1 uncultured Collinsella sp. | reverse complement strand
TGGTTCTTACCGATCTTGAACGCAAGTCCTTGGCAGGGGAGCGCGAGCTGTTGACGATGCTCACGAGCTACCCCGACCTGTTCCGCACGTATGCCGACCGCATCTGCTCCATCGAGTGGGTTGACCCGCGTCACGAGTCCATTGCATGGGCCGTTCTGGCAACGCCGCCGGGAACCGATCCTGCAGCCTGCATGGATGCGGCGCGTTCAGTGTGTCCCGATGCGGCAACGCTTGTGAGTGCCGGGCGCATCTCGGCGACGAGCAAGCACCCCACCGAGACGAACATCGTGTTTATGCTCGATACGCTCGAGCTCTACACCATCAAACGCCGCATGCGTGCCGCACAGGCCAAGCTGCGACAGGACCGTTCGCTCGATGATGAGGCGCGTCGCGCGCTGACCGTGCAGGCCGCGCAGGATTCGCAGCGTCAACGCGAGCTGCAAAAGTCGATCGGCGGCGTGGCGGACCCGTTCCGTTTGATCGGCCTGGAGGCCGCGGGCACCGAACAAGCCTAGATGTTGTGGTCAACCAGCGTATTCTCGCCTATATCCAGTCCTCTTTTTGGGTATAGACGTCAATGTGTGTGCTAAAGTATTGAGTCCTGTGGACTATGAAGGGAGAATCTGTGCCAAAAAAGACTGAGAGCACGGGTACTGGGCTGGAATCCTACGTTGCAAAGCTCATGGGCAACGGCTCAAACAGGACTTCGGTAACCGAGGACGAGATTCAGGTCGCCCTGAAGGATATCGATGTTTCTGACGAGCAGCTCACCGCGGTGTATTCCGCGCTGCGCAACAGCGGCATCCAGATTATCTCCGCGAGCGGTAACGACGACGCCCCCATGGACGTCGACGATGACGATAACGATACCGATACCGACGATTTCGATGACGACGACGAGCACGATTCCGGCTCGCTCGACGATCACGAGCTCAAGATGGCCCGCCAGGCCGACGCCGAGATGGGTTCTTCCAAGAGCAAGAAGAAGCGCACCGTGCGCACGTCCCGTTCGCGTTCGCGCGTGCGCGGCATCGATGCCTCCACGGTGATGCTGACCGGCGACCCGGTCCGTATGTACCTCAAGGAGATCGGCAAGGTCGACCTGCTGACCGCCTCCGAAGAGGTCGATCTGGCCATGAAGATCGAGGCCGGTCTTGAGGCCACCGAGAAGCTCGAGGCTGCCGATGCTGGTGAGCTCGAACTCACGCGTGCCGAGATGCGTCGTCTTACGCGCATTGAGAACGTGGGCCTCGAAGCCAAGCAGGCGCTCATCAGCGCAAACCTGCGTCTGGTCGTCTCCATCGCCAAGCGCTATGTCGGCCGCGGCATGCTGTTCCTGGACCTGATCCAGGAGGGCAACCTCGGTCTGATTCGCGCCGTCGAGAAGTTCGACTACCAGAAGGGCTTCAAGTTCTCCACCTACGCAACGTGGTGGATCCGTCAGGCCATCACGCGCGCTATCGCCGACCAGGCCCGTACCATCCGTATTCCCGTGCACATGGTCGAGACCATCAACAAGCTCGTCCGTGTGCAGCGCCAGCTCCTTCAGGACCTGGGTCGCGACCCGACCCCCGAGGAGATCGGTGCCGAGATGGACATGAGCGCCGACCGCGTCCGCGAGATCCAG
>CABUMZ010000237.1 GCA_902492825.1 uncultured Collinsella sp. | reverse complement strand
CGCCGATGTTGATGTCGACGGTGGTGCCGTCCTTTTTGCAGATGACGCCCACGAGTGCAAGCGGGGAGGCCACCCAGTGGTAGCTCTTGACGCCGCCGTAGTAGTGCGTGTCGAGGTAGGCCATGTCGCCGGCCTCGAAGGCGGGATTCTGCTTAAGGTCCAGGCGCGGCGAGTCCACGTGAGCACCCAGGATGTTAAAGCCCTGCTCGAGCGGGGCGGTGCCCAGGTTGACGAGCATAAGGTCCTTGCCGTGGTTGGCGGCGTACGCCTTGTCGCCTGCCTTGAGCCCGCGGCCCCCGGCGATCACGGTCTCCAGGTCGACGTATCCCGCCTCCTCGGCCATCTTGATGCCGGTCTTGACGCACAGGCGCTCGGTCTTGTTCTCACTCAAAAACTGCTTATAGCCGCGGCAAAGCTCCTCGAGCTCCTCGATTTGCTGTGGCGTGTACTTTTTCCATGCGCAGGGACGCTCCATGACGCAGGCTCCTTTCGGATCGATCGTGCTGGTTGATGTACCGTGAGCCATCGTATCACGCGCGGGCCCGCGGCGGCAGGGAAGCCTGATGTGCGGTGGCCGCGGGGCGGGGAGCGTGTAAACTGGAGTGAGCAAACCGTGCCCAGCCCAAAGCGAGGTATTCAATATGTCTGACAAGCGCCGCACCTTTGCCGTTATCGACGGCAACTCGCTCATGCACCGCGCCTTCCACGCCGTGCCGCCGACTATGAACGCGCCGGACGGTCGCCCCACCAACGCGATCTTCGGCTTCCTGAACATGTTTCTTAAGATGATCGACGCCTTTAACCCCGACGGCGTTGTTGTGGCGTTTGACAAGGGCAAACCGCGCGTGCGCATGGAGATGCTGCCGCAGTATAAGGCGCAACGCCCGCCCATGGACCCCGATCTGCATGCGCAGTTCCCTATGATTAAGGAGCTGCTCACCGCGCTCAACGTGCCGATTCTGCAGTCTGAGGGCTGGGAAGGCGACGATATCCTGGGAACCATGGCGCGCCTGGGTGAAGAGGCCGGCTGCGACATGCTACTGGTGACCGGCGACCGCGACATGTATCAACTCGTGACCGAGCACGTCAACGTGGTCTCGACCCGCAAGGGCCTGTCCGACGTGGCGATTATGACGCCCGAGAGCGTGGACGATCTGTATCACGGCATCACGCCGGCGCTCGTGCCCGACTTTTATGGTCTGAAGGGCGACACGTCCGATAACATCCCCGGCGTGCCGGGCATCGGCCCCAAAAAGGCGAGCGCGCTCATTGCGCAGTACGGTAGCCTGGACGAGGTCATCGCGCATGCTGACGAGGTCAAGGGCAAGATGGGCGAGAACCTGCGCGCACACATCGACGACGCGCTGCTGAGCCGTAAGGTGGCGACAATTCGCACCGATGCGCCCGTCGAGCTCGACTTTGAGGCGACGTCCTTCCCGACGTTTTCTGCCGATGAGGTTTCCGCGGCGCTGGGTACGCTTGGCATCACCGCCATGCAGAACCGTTTCTTGGCGCTGATCGGCGGCGAGGGCGGGGTTGCTGCTGTCTCCAGTGTGTTTGAGATACCTGCGATGGCTCGCGCAGCCGCCGGCGATGCCGACGCGCTTGGTGCCGTTGCGGCTGAGGTCTCCCGCGCGA
>CABUMZ010000236.1 GCA_902492825.1 uncultured Collinsella sp. | reverse complement strand
CTCGGTCGACGAGAACGACCTGCTGCGTCAGGTGCTCCCGCAGGACCTCAACGCCTTTGGCATGATTCCCGAGTTCGTGGGCCGTACGCCCGTCGTCACCCAGACGCAGGCGCTCGACGAGGACGACCTGGTGTCGATCCTGACCGAGCCCAAGAACGCCGTGGTGCGCCAGTACCGCAAGATGTTCCAGCTCGAGGACGTCGATCTTGAGTTTGAGGACGCCGCCCTGCACGAGATCGCCCGCATGGCGCTTGCCCGCAAGACCGGCGCCCGCGGTCTGCGCGCCATTTGCGAGGACGTGCTGCAGCAGACGATGTTCGACCTCCCCAGCGAGGAAGGCGTTGCCAAGGTCGTCGTAACCGAAGCCGCCGTCAAGGGCGAAGAACAGCCCCAACGCATCTACGGCTAGACCTGCCTAAAACGTGTTTGCAAATAGCCTCCGACCACTCGCGGTCGGAGGCTATTTTATATATGCGCAATAACCCCAACTACCTGTGTTATTCTGTGTGTTTGTTTAAGCCTCAGCGAAGTCATTACAGACTGGAGTAATCGATACCTAAGGGGAGGAATGTAGGGCCGATTTTCGTAGATTCCGCACGAGCCGAAGACCACTTAATGTGGTCTTCGAGCGAGCTCAGGACCTGACCGAGCGAAAATCGGCCCTACATTCCTCCCCGACGGGCAAGGGAGAGATATATGGAAGAAATGCCCAAGAACTACGATCCGTCGACCAACGAGCCGGCGATCCTGCAGAAGTGGCTCGACGGCGGCTACTACAAGCGCCGTGAGGGCGTGGGCGACTGCACCGTCACCATTCCGCCTCCCAACGTGACCGGCAAGCTCCACATGGGCCATGCCACCGACGACTCCATCCAGGACGCCATCATTCGTATGGCTCGCATGCGCGGTAAGTCCACGCGCTGGGTGCTCGGCACCGACCATGCCGGTATCGCTACGCAGACTAAGGTCGACAAGAAGCTCAAGAGCGAGGGCATCAGCCGCCTGGAAATCGGTCGCGACAAGTTCGTCGACGCCTGCTGGGACTGGACCCACGAGTACGGCGGCATCATCGTCGAGCAGATCAAGCGCATGGGTTGCTCCGTCGACTTCGATAACGAGCGCTTTACCATGGACGAGGACTATGCCCAGGCCGTGCGCAAGGTCTTCTGCGACTGGTACCACGACGGTCTGATCTATCGCGGCAAGCGCATCGTCAACTGGTGCCCCAACTGCACCACCGCCATCTCGGACGACGAGGCCGAGTACAAGGACGAGAAGGGCCACCTGTGGCACCTGCGCTACCCGCTGACCGAGCCGGTCAACGGCCAGGACTATATCGTCGTCGCCACCACGCGCCCCGAGACCATGCTCGGCGACACGGGTGTCGCCGTTTCCCCGAAGGACCCCGAGAAGGCCGCCTTCGTGGGCAAGACCGTCAAGCTTCCCATCGTCGACCGTGAGATCCCCATCTTTGAGGATTGGCATGTCGACGCCAACTTTGGCTCCGGCTTTGTCAAGGTCACCCCGGCCCACGACCCCAACGACTACGCCATGGGTCAGGCCCACGACCTGCCGCAGATCAATATCTTCGACGAGCACGCGGTGGTCGTCGAGGGCTATGGCGAGTTCACCGGTATGACCCGTGAGGAGTGCCGCGAGGCCGTCATTAAGTGGTTTGAGGAGCATGATCTGCTCGATCACGTCGAGGACCACGACCACTCCGTCATGCACTGCTACCGTTGC
>CABUMZ010000235.1 GCA_902492825.1 uncultured Collinsella sp. | reverse complement strand
GGCGTGGCATTGCCGGTCAGCGCGAGCTGCGCGCCCACCACGACGACGCCCACGTAGCCCATGTTGCCCACCAAGCTCATAAGCGGCATCATCAGGCCCGACAGGAACTGCGAGCGCCAGCCACTAATAAAGAGACGGTCGTTTTGACGGTCGAACTCCTCGATTGAGGCCTCGGCGCGGTCGAACACCTGAATGACGTTTTGGCCGGCAAAATCCTCCTCGATAATGCCGTTGACGGCACCCAGAACCTGCTGCTGCTCTCGGAAGTATGGCTGCGAGAAGTGAATCATTACGGTCAGGATAATCGCGGCGGCCGGCAGCGTGAGCACGGTGACGCCGGTGAGCGGCAGGCTGATCGACAGCATCATGACGAGCACGCCGATAATCTGCGTCACCGACGTGATGAGCTGGGTCACGCTCTGGTTGAGCGACTGGCCCAGCGTATCGACGTCGTTGGTGATGCGGCTGAGCACGTCGCCCTTGCTGTGGCCGTTGAAGTAGCTCATTGGAACGACAGCGATCTTGGCGGCGATCTCCTTGCGCATGCGATAGCAGATCTTTTGCGTGACGCCGGTCATGAGCCAGCCCTGGATGAGGCTGCAAACAGAGCTTGCCAGATACAGGCAGAGCAAAAAGCCGAGCGTCTTGGCGATCCAGTCAAAGTCGACGTCGCCGGTGCCGTTGACCTTGGCAACCAGGCCTTCGAACAGTTTGGTGGTAACCTGGCCGAGCACCTTGGGCCCCACAATGTTAAAGATGACCGAGCACACGGCAAAGGCGACGGCAGCAAACACGGCAATCTTGTGCTGGCCGATATAGCCGAGCAGCTGCCTCATGGTGCCTTTAAAGTCCTTGGCCTTTTCGCCGCGGCCCATGCCACCCATACGGCCCATAGGACCGCGCCGGCGGGTGGGCTTGGGAATCTGAGTCTTGGTCTCGTCTGCCATTAGCGCTCGCCTCCTTCCGTGACGGCTGCAATTTCTTCTTGGGTAAGCCCCAGCTCCTCGGCGGAAAGCTGCGACTGTGCGATCTCCAGGTACGCCGGGCAGCTGTGCAGCAGCTCCTCGTGTGTGCCAGTGCCCACCACGTGGCCGTCGTCGAGCACGATAATCTGGTCGGCGTGCATGATGGTCGCGATGCGCTGGGCCACGACCACGAGTGCGGCGTCGGTAACGTTTTTGGCCAGCTCCTCGCGCAGGCGCGCGTCGGTCTTGTAGTCGAGGGCACTAAACGAGTCATCGAACACCACGACCTCGGGCTTTTTGGCCAACGCGCGGGCGATGGCCAGGCGCTGGCGCTGGCCGCCCGAGACATTGGATCCGCCCTGGCTGATGGGGGAGTCGTAGCCGCCCTCGCGCTCGGCGATAAAGTCCTCCGCCTGGGCGACGCGTGCCGCCTGGCGCATATCCTCGTCACTCACCATATCGCCGGCAAACTTGAGGTTGCTCTCGACGGTGCCCGAGAACAGGCGACCCTGCTGCGGGATATAACCAATACGGCGGCGTAGCTCGGAAAGGGTCATGTCACGCACGTCGATGCCGTCGAGCGAAATGCTGCCGCCTGTGACGTCGTACAGGCGCGGAATCAGCTGCACGAGCGTGGACTTGCCCGAGCCCGTGGAGCCAATGATGCCGAGCATCTGACCGGCATGCGTGGTGAAGTTCACGCCGCTGATGACATCGGCGCGGGCATCGGGATACTGGAAGCTCACGTCGCGGAAGGTGAGTTCACCGCGTGACGCGCTGGTCGCGGGCAGTTTGGGCGAGGAGGGGTCG
>CABUMZ010000234.1 GCA_902492825.1 uncultured Collinsella sp. | reverse complement strand
TTTAACTGATCTCCGTGCATCCGCACGGAAACCGAAAGGACTTAGAAATGGCTAAGCTTACCACCGATGAGATCATCGATGCTCTTAAGGAAATGACCCTTCTCGAGGCTTCCGAGCTCGTCAAGGCTATCGAGGACACCTTCGGCGTTTCCGCCGCTGCTCCTGCCGCTGTTGTCGCCGCTCCTGCTGCTGGCGCTGCTGAGGCCGAGGAGAAGACCGAGTTTGACGTCGTGCTCGAGGGCTTCGGCGACAACAAGATCCAGGTCATCAAGGCCGTCCGTGAGCTCACCAACCTTGGCCTGAAGGAGGCCAAGGAGGTCGTCGAGGGCGCTCCCAAGGCTGTTCTCGAGGGTGCCAAGAAGGAGGACGCCGAGGCTGCCAAGGAGAAGCTCGAGGCTGCTGGCGCTGCTGTCACCCTCAAGTAATCAGGCTTTCTCGCCAGATTTCTTTGCAGACGGGGTTCGCATTGCGAGCCCCGTCTTTTTTGTTTTGGCCCTTCATTCCCATTGCTCGGCGCGCAGAACACCGTTGTCTTCGCCGTGCCAATCTCGTTACCGCTGGGGCGTAAAATTGCACCATTCGAGCAATAATTTGCGTTGACCTGCTGAAGAATTGCGTTTGCCTTACGGCGACGTATGTCTCCGGCGGTAAGATACTTCGGTATCGCAATTTGGTCTGCGGCCGCCGTGCCGCACGCACGGGGCGCATTCTGCGCCTGCGAAAGGATCCTTGAATAATATGAAGGCAATCATCCCCGCCGCCGGTCTTGGCACGCGTTTTCTGCCTGGCACTAAGTGCACGCCCAAAGAGATGCTGCCGGTACTCGACAAGCCGGTCATCCAGTATGTCGTTGAGGAGGCGCTCGACCCCGAGGAGGTCGACGACGCCATCATCGTTACCTCTCCCGGTAAGCCCGAGCTGCTGAGCTACTTCCAGCCCGACCGTTCGCTCGAGAACCTGCTGCGCGAGCGCGGTAAGGATGCTTACGCCGATGCCGTCGCCCACGCTGGCGGTATGCCGGTCGATTTCCGCTATCAGTACGAGCCCAAGGGCCTCGGTCACGCCATTCGCTCTGCCGCCGATGCTGTGGCAGGGGAGAACTTCCTGGTTCTTCTGGGCGACTACGTTGTGCCCAACCGTGACATCTGCGACAAGATGCTTGCTGTCTCCAAGGAGCACGGTGGCGCTTCGGTTATCGCCGTCGCTGCTTGCTCGCCCGAGGAAGTCAGCCGCTACGGCGTTATCGCCGGCGAGCGCGTCGGTTCGCTCGAGGGCGCCGAGGGCGTTGCCGATGCCGAGCCGGGCGCTGTCTGGCGCATCGGCGGTCTGGTCGAGAAGCCCGCTCCCGAGGCGGCTCCGTCCAACCTGTACATCGTCGGTCGTTATCTGCTGAGCCCGCTGGTCATGGACCTGCTGGCCGATCAGCAGGCCGGCAAGGGCGGCGAGATTCAGCTCACCGACGCCATGGCCCGCTCGCTCGACCGCGAGGCCATGTACGCTGTCGTCATCGACCCGCTCTCGGGCTACGACACTGGCACCCCGTCTGGCTGGATGGCCACCAACGCCCTCATGGCTGCAAGCGACCCTCGCTTTGCCGGCGCCTTCTGGGACGCCATCGACGAGCGCGGCGGTTTGATGCGCAAGTAAGCCTTCGGGCATCGACATTTACGGGCGCGGACCTCGGTTCGCGCCCGTTTTTTTAGCCAATGTGACAAAGGGACAATCCCTTTGTCACATCCTGCCGCTTCACCTGATTTCCTTCCAAGCAAAAGGGCCGTCC
>CABUMZ010000233.1 GCA_902492825.1 uncultured Collinsella sp. | reverse complement strand
AAGATGCAAGATCTCGGCATAGCTCTTGGCGAGCGACTGCTCCAGGCGGTCGATCAGGTAGAGCTGGTCGATGTGCCTCTCCTGGCAAAGCTCCATCAGGGCGGACATCATGTCGGATGCTGCCATGTTAGTTTCCTTCCTTCGCGGGCTTGAAGTCGTAGGTGGGCTTCAACTTGCACTTTTTAACATCAGAGAAATCGAGGGTGACGGACTCGCCGTCGAGCTCGAGGGTCACGTTCGTCTCGGTCGCGGCGACAATCTTGCCGGAGTACTTGCGACGGCCCTCGGTGGCGGTGGAGGTGAGCTCGCAGTCCTCGCCCACAAAGCGGGCAAAGTCGCGCGGACGGCGCAGCGGGCGCGCCATACCCGGGCTCGACACCTCGAGCGTGTAGCTCGAAGAAATGGGGTCGAGCTCCTCGATGACGTCGCCGACCCACTTGGTATTGGCCGTGACGTCGTTGAGCGACAAGCTCTGACCCTCGGCACCCTCGATACGCACACGCACGCAGGGGGCCTTGGTGGCGCCCACGAGCTCAACGTCGACGATGTCGACATCGTGCTGGGGAGCGACGGCCTCGAGCGCGTCGATGATCGCCTGCTCGGTCTTGGTCTTGACCATTGCGGCACCTCCGTCCATACAAAAAAGAAGCGGGGCCGAAACCCCACTTCTTTCAATTACAACTTCATTTGCAAGCAAACTATACCAATACCTGCGAAAACGTGCAAGCGTCAAAGAAATTCGCAGGTCAGCGCGCCCACAGCTTCTCCACAAGAATAGGACAATTAGGCGATGACTCCTGCGCGGCGCCCACCCAAATGGCCCAAAACGGGCCATGCGTCCCAGCGCGCCGGCCAAATCGGGCCCTATGGGCATTCCATCCCTGGTCGCGCATCGGCCAGACTGGAGCTGAAAGGCATTCTGTAGCAAGAAAGCCTGCCGCACGCATTGACCGCACAACCTTCCAGAATCTCTACGGCAAGGAGGATCCATGAAACGCCTAGGCACCCTCTGCGCGACCGCGTTCGCCATTGCGGCCTGCTCGTTCGCTCTGGCGGGCTGCAGCAACGTCGATGGTAAAACCGGGCCATGCGAGCCGGATCTCGGCAGCACCAAAGCCATCGAGAAAACGACGCCATCGGAGCGCTTCGACAAAATAGACGAAGATAGAGTCGACCCCCAGGGCTTAGGTCCAGACCCTCAAGAACAGTTCCCCATCGACCTTGAGGCAGACGAGAACGTCCATGTTACCTGCGTGGGCAAGGACACGGATGGCTACGGCGACGCCGTATTGGTCTTTGCGGTGACAAACAACACCGATGTCGACATGATGCTTGGCGATGTTGATGCTTATGCCTACGTCAACGGTGTCGTCCGCGACGTGCGCATGCGCCAGCCCGTCGCCGCAGGCGAAGAAGCGACCGCGATGCTCACCTTTGCAGGCACCTTCGACGATCCGGACTTTGACGTGAACAACGACCTCAACGACATCTACCTCAACATCTGGATGTTCGAGGAGCAGACGGGCAACGTCTACTTTAGGGACCTGGTGCACATTCCGTAGAAGGTGGCGCTAGGCATCAGCCAAACAGGACACACAGCGCAAAACGAGGGACGACCCAACCGGATCGCCCCTCGTCTTTTATGCGTCAGTTATGCTCGCAGCGCTTACTTGACCACCAGGTTGACCAGCTTGCCGGGCACGCAGATAGCCTTGACGACCGTCTTGCCCTCGAGCCACTTGGCGACGGCGGCCTCGGCGGCAGCCTGCATATCCTCATTGGAGGCATCGCG
>CABUMZ010000232.1 GCA_902492825.1 uncultured Collinsella sp. | reverse complement strand
ATCTCGCGCATGGCCGAGGCGCCCTGGGCGATAAAGGTGCCCACGGCGTTCGCGGTGTTCGAGACAGCGGTCCCCAGATCGCGGCTCGCGGCGGGGGAGTGCGGGGCGGTCGGGCGAGTGGTGTCGGCAGCGTCCGCATCGGCAGTCTGCGGCGCGGCGATATTGCCGGTACCGCCCTCGACCACAGAAAAGCCTGCTGCGTGCGGATCGACCGCATCGGCGCCAATCGTGGGGTGCTCGAGCTGCAGAAATGAGGGCATGGTGCTGCCCTGGTCGGCAACCGGAGTCTCGCCGGGCACAAAGGTCGAGGCCGCCTCGGCGGCCTCCTCTTCCTCGGCATCAATATCGGCATCGGCGACGGCGTCTTTCATCGCTTTGACAGCATCCATCATGGAGTCCATGACGGCATCGAGCTCTTCTTCCGAAGACACCTCGATGGGGCCCGCTGCTTGTGGGGCGGCGTCCTTTTCGGAGGCGTCGTCCTGAGCGGGCGCATCGTCGTTTTGCTCATCGGCGTTTTCTGATTCGGGGGTTTCCGCCGTAGCGCTTTCGTCCAAGATGGGGCCGTCGACGTCGGTACCATCGCAGGTCACAGCGTCAGTATCTGTGGTGACGTCTGCGGGATCATCAATATGCTCTTGAGTCTGGGGGTCCAGCTCGTCTGTCATAGGCATGTGCTCCTCATCGTTGTTTGTCACCCTATGATAAAGTCTCGCGCCGACATCCCGCGCGCCGCAGCAAAGTTTCAAAACGTGTTCGATGGCTCGATCTGATAACAATAACTCGGCCGCTTTATCCAGTTTGCACTTGACAATCCCTTCGCCGAACGACGTGGTGCCGTTCGCCCGCTGTGTCCTTTATTTTTCACTTGAACACGCTAAAGTTGCATTTCAGCTTTTGGCGCGTGAAGTTGGATGCGCGCAGTCGGCGGGCGTGCCCGTCGCGATTTGAAAGGACTTTGTATGGGACTTTTCACTGGTAAGACCGTGATCGTCACCGGTGGCGGCAAGGCCACGCTTAAGGACGGCTCCGCTGGCTCCATCGGTTACGGCATCGATATCGCTTTTGCCAAGGAGGGCGCAAACCTCGTCATTACCGGTCGCAACGTTGCCAAGCTCGAGGCTGCCAAGGAGTCCCTCGAGGCCGAGTACGGCGTCAAGGTTCTGCCTGTTCAGGCCGATGTCTCGGCTGGTCAGGACAACGAGGCCGTTGTTCAGAACGTCATCGACAAGGCCATTGAGGAGTTCGGCCGCATCGACGCCGTCGTCAACAATGCTCAGGCCAGCGCCTCGGGCGTGACCATCGCCGACCACACCATGGACCAGTTTAACCTGGCCATTTACTCCGGTCTGTATGCTACCTATCTGTACATGCAGAAGGCCTATCCGCACCTGAAGGAGACTAAGGGCTCCGTGGTCAACTTTGCCTCGGGCGCCGGCCTGTTTGGCAACTATGGCCAGTGCAGCTATGCTGCCGCCAAGGAGGGCATCCGCGGCCTGACCCGCGTTGCCGCCAACGAGTGGGGCAAGGACGGCATCAACGTCAATATCGTTTGCCCGCTTGCTTGGACCGCTGCGCTCGAGAACTTCCAGGATGCTTACCCCGAGGCTTTCAAGGCCAACGTCCACATGCCGCCGGCAGGCCACTACGGCGACGTCGAGAAGGAGATCGGCCGCGTGGTCGTTCAGCTCTGCGGTCCCGACTTTAAGTACATGAACGGCGAGACCGTCACCCTCGAGGGTGGCATGGGCCAGCGGCCGTAGGGTTACGCGGTTTTTCCAAACCGCGTAACGGCTCGACGCTGCGCGGTCACCAG
>CABUMZ010000231.1 GCA_902492825.1 uncultured Collinsella sp. | reverse complement strand
CACCTACCAGCACAGCTCGCTCGACTGGCGCGACTGGTGGTGCTCTGACGACGCCCAGATCTACCAGTTCATCGGTCAGGACAACATCTACTTCTACTGCATCGCGCAGACCGCCATGTGGGAGGCCCTGGGCTGGAACCTCACGCAGAGCACCGTCAGCGCCTGCTACCACCTGCTCTACATGGGCAAAAAGGCCAGCTCGTCCTCGCAGACGCCTCCCCCGCCGGCAGACGACCTGCTCAACCACTACACCTGCGAGCAGATGCGCGCGCATTGGCTGTCGCTCGGCCTGTCCGAGAAGCCGGTAAGCTTTAGCCCCAAGGCATATGACACACGTGTGACCGGCAAGGACAAGGACGGCAACGAGGTGCGTGCCTGCGACGACAAGCGCGTCATCGATCCGGCCCTTAAGGAGAGCGCGCTGTTGACCGGCGTGTTCAACCGCTTGGCCCGCAGCTGCTTCTACGGCGTCGCCGTCAAGGAGGGCGACGAGAGCCCCTACCGCAACGGCTGCATCCCCGCTGGTGCCGCTTCTGACACCGTGGTCGAAGCCGCCCAGCAGGCAACCCTTGCCTTTGAGCAGGCCATGTACAAGTTCGAGACGCACCGCGCGCTTGCCGTGTGCGACGACTACCTGCGCGCCGCCAACAAGCGCTGGAGCGACGCCTCCAAGGCCGCCAACAAGCTCGAGGGTAACGAGGCAAACGCCGCCATGACGCAGGCCCTCGTCGACGCCTTTACCGAGCTGCGCGTGGCGACCGTCCTGATGCACGGTATTGTGCCGGCCGGCTGCGAGCTCATCTGCGAGTACTTCGACGTCGATCCGGTCGCCTTCTTTAGCTGGGATAACATCTTTGCCTCCACGGACGAATTTGTGGAGAGCCTGGGCGAGAAGCCCGGCGAGCACCGCGTGAAGCCGCTGCCCCCGCGCTTCGACTTCTTCAGCAAGCACGAGAGCCAGTACTAAAACAACACTCGACATGTAATGGAATGGGAAGGAAAGACGGATGTCCAAGCCGCGTCGTCGTAAGCAAAAAAAGCAGGTTAAGCCCGAGCTCAAGCTTAGGCAGTTTGCTGCTACCGAGCTTTCCGACCAGCTTGCCGCCCAACACTCCGCCGCCGACCTGCCGCGCTTTATGGTCGACACGGTCGCCGGCGCCTATGCGCCCGCCGATGCTCACCTCATGATCGAGGGCTTCGGTGCCGCAGCCGCACGCCCGGTCACGCTGCGCGCCAACACGCTCAAGGCGACCGCCGAGGACATCGCTGCGGCGCTCGATGCAGCCGGCATCGCCCACAACCCCGTCGCCTGGTACCCAGACGCCTTTATCCTGCCCGAGGCCCAGGTTTCCGATCTGTGGGACCTCGACATCTACCGCGACGGCAAGATCTACCTGCAGAGCCTGTCATCCATGATGCCGCCGTTGGTCCTGGGCGCCCAGGCAGGCGAGGACATCCTGGACATGTGCGCAGCCCCTGGCGGCAAGACGACGCAGATCGCCGCCCTCACGCAGGGACAGGCACACCTCACCGCCTGTGAGATGAACATCCCCCGCGCCGAGAAGCTCGAATCAACCCTCCATCGCCAGGGTGCCAAAAACGTGCCCGTCATGCGCATCGACGCACGCGAGCTCGACGAGTTCTTCCGCTTTGACCGCATCCTGCTCGACGCCCCCTGCACCGGCACGGGCACCGTCATCAGCGGCAACGAGAAAAGCCTGCGCGGGCTCACCGAGCAGCTGCTTTGCAAGTGCGCCCGCTCGCAGCGCGCGCTTCTGGACCGCGCCATGGGTGCCCTCAAACCGGGCGGCACGCTCGTCTATTCGACTT
>CABUMZ010000230.1 GCA_902492825.1 uncultured Collinsella sp. | reverse complement strand
GGCCTTATATGATCGACTCGAAGGGAAACGTGCGACCCGAGGGCATGTTTAACAGGGCGTACCTGGCCCCCGAAGCCCAGCGCGCATACGATACGCTGCTCGAGTGCGTGCTCAACGGGCAGAAGGGTTGCGAGGCTTCGGCGCATGCGGGCATGGATACCATCAAGGCGCTCGTATAGCTTTACGCTTTCGGATGTGACACATAGGACTGCGTGCGCCGCTCCCGGCTATATTGCCCCCGAGGTGCTTCAACTCATGGAGATAGCCGGCATCAGCGATTTCGAGAGCTTGGCAGCGTCCACGAATGCCCCCGTGTTTACGCCACAGACGGATGACTTTGGACTCGCGGTCCATATCTTTAAGATGCTTAACCGCGGAATACACCCATACGCTTCTGGTGAGCTGGACTTGGACATATTTGACCTGGACGACGATGACATTCCGCCTGCACCATTGATAAACAGCTGCGTGTGTAATAGGCACAGCCCGTTTGTGGGGACGTTGGTCGGATACGTTGTCCCAAAGTACGCTCTTGAGCTCGATGATTTTAGCGGCATTATGGGCGAGGCACTCCGTCGATCGCTGTATGGCAGGGCGGAGGAGCGTCTTGACGCACGCACATGGGCGCGCCTGCTCGACCGCTATCTATCCGAGACAGTTGTGTGCAAGCGTGGCCATCTCCACCACTCGTTACAGCACGAATGCCCTTGCTGCCGAGGAGAGCGCGCCTTGTTGACTCGTCTTGGTTGATGGTTTGGGCCGTCTTGTAGAAAGCCCGTGAGGCGACATGCAAGTTAATCCTGCGTGTCGCCTCCGTACATATAGACGATAAATCCGTCGCCGGTGTCCTGGCTGTGATCCTCCAGGATGCGCTTCATGTTGAGGTGCTCGTAGAACTGCCAATCGGAGTTGCAGTCGCTCATCAGGAAGAATTTGGTGCACCCGGCTTTGGCGAGTTCGGCGCGCGCAAGGTCGATGAGCGCACGGCCGAGCCCCTTGCCCTGCCATTCGGGCACGATGATGATCAGGTTGAGCTGGCCCTGGGCATATTCGTTGCCCGTGGCGGCAAAGCGGTCGGCTGTTGCCTTCTCGCGGCTATCGCCAAAGAGCGAGCCTTCGAGCTTGGCATCGGCGGTCTTTGCCATCTCGGTTGCCTGGGCGAACATCTCGTTGTAGCAGGGCTCCCACGTGGGATTGGTGCGTGGTTTGCCGTCTTCGAAGATGCCGATGCAGCAAGCGGCGATGATGCGGCCTTCAGCTTCGGCAACGAGCGCGATGGGGGAGCGCTGCAGCTGCATGGCGATGTTAAAGCGCGCACAGAAATCGGCGGCTTCGACGTCGCCTCGGTTGCGCAGCGTGTTGCACCACAGCTGGTTGTAGATGGCGGCGATGCCGGCCAGGTCATCGAGCGTGGCGGCACGCAGAGTTACGTTGTCAAGGCTCATGGGGGCTCCTTCCAAGTTGGGTCAGGCCACCCCTGAGTGTGACATGGACGCAGGACGGCCGCATCGACCATTCGGCAGGCGAGCCTCGAATCCTCGGGGACGGAGGGTCCTAAGAAGGAATGAGGGCGGATTTTCGGACACTTGCTCGATGAGAGTGGATAATCTCCCACTTTTAGCGCTGGTATAGGCCAAAAACGGGAGATTATCCACTCTCATTCTGGGTAGTCGTTGGGGACGTTCTTAAACGACCAGTCATTAAAGAACGTCCCCAATGACTACCCTACCGCATCCGGAACAAGGCAGCGCCGCAGGTAGAGGACGGACAGACACTATGACCCAATCCGAGGGCACGGAAACGACAGGAGCCCCCGCTCGTGACCGCGGGTCGG
>CABUMZ010000229.1 GCA_902492825.1 uncultured Collinsella sp. | reverse complement strand
GACGCCCATCGGCGAGGAGGAGGACAGCCATCTGGGCGACTTCATCCCCGACGACGACGCGCCCGCCCCCTCGGAGGCCGCCTCCTACACGCTGCTCAAGGAGCAGGTCATTTCGGTGCTGGGTACGCTGACGCCCCGTGAGGAGCGGGTGCTCAAGCTGCGCTTCGGCCTGGAGGACGGCCGGGCCCGCACGCTGGAAGAGGTGGGCAAGGAATTCAACGTCACCAGAGAGAGGATCCGTCAGATTGAGGCCAAGGCGCTGCGAAAGCTGCGCCACCCCAGCCGCAGCAAGCGGCTCAAGGATTTCATGGAATAAGCCGGGCAAAAAGGAGGACGAGCCATGGAGCTTCTCAAACAGCGTATTTTGCAGGAGGCCAGCATGCTGCCGGGCAACGTGCTGTGCACCGACACCTTTATGAGCCATCGCATCGACGTGGCGCTCATCGACCGCATCGGAGAGGAGTTTTACCGTCTCTTCCGCGAGACGAGACCCGATAAAATTGTCACCGTGGAGGCGTCCGGCATTCCGGCGGCGCTGTCGGTGGCGCGATGCTTCGGCCTGTCGCTCATCGTGGCCAAAAAGGGGGGCGAGGTGTCGGGGGAAAACGACTACCGCGCCCATCTGCTCTCCTACTATGACAAGCAGGACTACAATTTGCGCGTTTCGCGCCTGCTTCTCGAGCGCGGCAGCCGCGTGCTGCTCATCGACGACTTTCTTGCCACCGGAAACACCGTGGGCGCTATGATGGAGATTTTCAAAACGGCGGGGGCCGAGCTGGTGGGCGTGGGCATCGTGGTGGAAAAGGGCTTTCAGCACGGCGGCGACGAGCTTCGCAGCAAGGACGTCAACCTTCAGAGCCTGTGCATTGTGGAGAGCATGGAAAACGGCATTACATTCAGAGAGTAAAAAAACGGAAAGTTCGAAAGACAGCGCCGTTGGCACAGCAGTGCGGCGTGGGAAGCCGAGCCGAGGCGAAGGTGCAAGGCGCCTTCGCCCCGGCCTTCTTTTTTCGGTCTTTGCCGCAATAGGGCGGGACGGTGGAAAAGCCTGGGTTGAGGAGACTTTGAGAAACGCCAAAGGGAGATGCGCGCGGGCCTGTATGTTGCGCAAGGCCTGCGCGGGCAAAGAGGCCGCCAAGGGAATGGCACAAGGCAGAGGCGGACGGCGGAACGGAACAGACGGAAAAGAAGGCTGCCTGGGCCGGAAAATTGTCGCAGGAGCTGTTGACGCGGGCAGCGTTATCTGATATAATAACTTGCGCGCATTGCAAAATGGCGTGCCGCCTGATGTGTGCAGCAAGTCCCATTTTTTGAGCATATGGAGAGGTATCGAAGTGGTCATAACGGGGCTGACTCGAAATCATGTTTCCACTTTGGAAGTCCAAACTGCCGAAAAGCCAGTAACCATGCGGGTTTGCGGGCAAGTTCAAATTGTGAATTGGGGTCTGTTCTATCCTGTTGTTCTTCCCAATTTCCACGGCTTGAATTTTGCGGGAAAATGGCTATAATGAGAGCAGCCATCTGACAGCCACTTTGAGAGGTATGTTTTGGGGTTCCGTAGTTACCGCTATCGTCCCTGATTTACCGTCATCATCCAAGTTGGTGTAATGATTCGAAATCAGGTTTCCTATGCGGAGTGCCAAACGGCTGAAACCCTTGGAACCATGCGGGTTCCAGCCGAGTTCAAATTGAATAATGTTGCTTGTTCTATCCTGTTGTTCTTCCCGATTTCCACCGGCTGAATTGGTCGGCGGGTCGGGACCAGGGATATAACATAAATTTGGAGATGTACCCAAGCGGTTGAAGGGTCCGCACTCGAAATGCGGTAGGTCGGCTC
>CABUMZ010000228.1 GCA_902492825.1 uncultured Collinsella sp. | reverse complement strand
CGACGCGCTCCAGCTCGCGGGGGATGTTCTCGCCCAGCTCCGCCTCGCGTTTGGCGTACAGCTCATGCACCTTCTCTTTGATCTGCTCGGTGAGCTGCTTGCGGTCCACGCTCTTGAGCTGATCCGGCTCGATGTTCAGCAGGTCGCCGGCAATCAGGCCGATGAAGTAGTTGCGGAAGCCCTCCATGTTCCAGTGCTCCGGCTCTACGCCGTCCGGCATGTACATGCCGACCGCCGACTCGACCGTCTCGTCCATCATGGTCAGGATGGAATCCTTGAGGTTCTCGCCGTCCAGTACGCGGTTGCGCTGGCCGTAGATGATCTCGCGCTGCTTGTTCATGACGTCGTCGAACTGCAGGACGTTTTTACGGATGCCGAAGTTGCGGCCCTCGATCTTGCGCTGGGCGCTCTCGATGGTGTTGGAGAGGATCTTGTTCTCGATCGGGGTGTCCTCGTCGATCTTGAGGGTCTCCATCAGGTTGTTGATGCGGTCGCCGCCGAACAGTCTCATCAGGTCGTCTTCCAGCGACAGGTAGAAGCGGGAGCAGCCCGGGTCGCCCTGACGGCCGGAACGGCCGCGCAGCTGGTTGTCGATACGTCTGGATTCGTGGCGCTCGGTGCCGATGATGAACAGACCGCCGGCCTCCTTGACCTTCTCAGCCTCGGGGCGCAGCTGCTCCTTGAACTGCTTGGACAGCTCGGTGAAGCGCTTGCGGGCCTCGATGACCTCCTCATCGTCGGTGTCGCCGAAGCCGGTCGCCTCAACGATCAGGTTCTCATAGTAACCTTCCTTGCGCATCTGGTTCTTGGCCAAAAACTCGGCGTTACCGCCCAGCATGATGTCGGTACCACGGCCGGCCATGTTGGTGGCGATGGTGACCGCACCGTACTGGCCCGCCTGTGCGACGATCTCCGCTTCCTTCTCGTGGTACTTGGCGTTGAGCACCTGATGCTTGATGCCGTGGCGCTTGAGCAGGGCGCTCAGCTCCTCGGAGGTCTCGATCGAGACGGTGCCGACCAGGACCGGCTGGCCCTTGGCGTGGCACTCCTTAACCTGTTCGACAACGGCGTTGAATTTGCCTCTGCGGGTCTTGTAGACGACGTCCGGCAGATCGGTTCGGATAACCGGCTTGTTGGTCGGGATCTCGATGACGTCCATGCCGTAGATCTCACGGAACTCCTGCTCCTCGGTCATGGCGGTACCGGTCATACCAGACAGCTTTTCGTACATACGGAACAGGTTCTGGTAGGTGATGGTGGCCAGCGTCTTGGACTCGCGCTTAACCTCCACGCCCTCTTTTGCCTCGATGGCCTGATGCAGACCGTCGCTATAACGGCGTCCGTTCATAATACGGCCGGTAAACTCGTCGACGATGAGGACCTCATTGTCCTTTACGACGTAGTTGACATCTCTCTGCATGGTGCCGTGCGCCTTGATGGCCTGGTTGATGTGGTGCTGGATGGTGGAGTTTTCCACATCCATGAGGTTCTCGATGCCAAAGAACTCCTCTGCCTTTTTGACACCGGACTTGGTCAGTGTCGCGGTCTTTGCTTTTTCATCGACGATGTAGTCGGCGTCGATGACGTCGTCGTGCTCCTCCTTGTCGTCCAGCTCCTTGACCTTGTACATCTTCAGGGTGCGGGCGAAGCGGTCGGCCACCTTGTACAGGTCGGTGGACTTGTCGCCGCGGCCGGAGATAATCAGCGGGGTTCTGGCCTCATCGATCAAAATCGAGTCGACCTCGTCGACCACCGCGAAGTAGTGGCCGCGCTGCACGCGGTTCTCTTTGTAAATCTGCATGTTGTCGCGCAGATAGTCGAAACCAAACTCGTTGTTGGTGCCGTAGGTGATGTCCGCCTGATAGGCT
>CABUMZ010000227.1 GCA_902492825.1 uncultured Collinsella sp. | reverse complement strand
GCCCCTGTCGCAATTTTCGTCGTGCTGATCTATGCCGTGTCTCGGGTGCCGGTTCGTCGCGTTCTGTCGTCGATGGCGCCGCTGCTGGCAATCGTCGTCGTGGTCGCGGTGCTCAACCTGTTTTCCGACCAGAGCGGGCGCATTCTGTGGCAGCTCGGCTTTTTGCAGATAAGCGAGGGCTCGCTACATTCCGCCGCCTTTATGACGTGCCGCCTGACGTTGATGATGGCCGGCATGAGCGCCATTACGCTCACCACGCCGACGCTCGACCTCACCGCGGGCTTTGAGCGACTGCTCGCGCCGTTTGCGCGTGTAGGACTTCCTGCGCACGAGCTCGGCATGATTATGGGTATCGCGCTGCGCTTTATGCCGCAGTTTGCCACCGAGATGAAGCAGACGGCCGATGCGCAGGCGAGCCGCGGTGCGCGCGTGACGGGAGGCCCGCTCGGCGGCGTGCGTATGCTCGGCGGTGTGGCGATTCCACTGTTCACGGGCGTGTTCCGCCATGCCGAGACGCTGTCTGCTGCCATGGATGCACGCTGCTATCACGGCGAGCAGGGCCGCACGCGCCTGCATGCGCTTGCATTTGGCCGTGGCGATGCGTTGGCGGCGGTGGTGACGGCGTTGCTGCTCATCTGCGTCATCGTCATCAATCTTCAACTTGTTTAGGCGCGATTCGAGCGCAAGAAAGGGGTCCCTATGACCGACAACGACCGCACGGCTCAGCTTGAGCGCGCCTGTTCATATCTCAGGCGCATTCCGGCGTGGTATCTGGCCACGACCGATGTGGCCGACGGGCATCAGCCCCGCGTGAGGCCGTTTTCGTTTGCCATGGTCGATGACGGTAAGTTGTGGTTTTGCACGTCGCGTGACAAGGATGTGTGGGCGGAGTTGAGCGCGAATCCCAAGTTTGAGGTATCGGGCTGGAAGCCGGGGGAATGTTGGATCGTATTGACCGGCGAAGCCGCACTTGAGGACGACGCAGTTGCGAGCGACAAGGTGCGTCAAGCGGGTTTTAAGCACATGGTGGGCATTGGCGAGGAACACGAGAGTGCCAACGACGGCCGCCTTGCTTTCTTTTCGGTCCGCAATATTGCCGCGCGCTTCTGTGATATCGACGGCAGCGAGGAGCGCCTGGAGCTCTAGCTCGCACAAACCAGGTTCCCAAACTAACTAGTACAGGAGGAAACGTGGACGGATTGAATACGGTGTTGGAGTATCTGACGTCGGTGCCGGCATGGTATTTGGCGACGAGCGTTGACGGACAGCCTCATGTGCGTCCGTTTTCGTTTGCGCAGATCCAGGACGGCAAGCTGTGGTTTGTAACAGCGCGCACCAAAGATGTGTGGCAAGAGCTGCTGCAAAACCAGCGCTTTGAGGCCACGAGCTGGTGGCCGGGCCATGGCTGGCTCATCTTGCGCGGGCGTGCCGGCTTGGATGACCGGGCTTTAGACGAAATGCGCGAAGCCGGGTGGAAGCATCTAGAGCACCTGGGCGAGCACTATGAGGGGCCTAACGACCCAACGCTCGTCTTCTTTAGCATCGAGGATCCCGAGGCTTTTATCTGCAATCACGACGAATGGGTGCCGGTCGAGCTCTAGCCGGCTGGCTCATCCTAACAACTTGGTTTTCGCATGGGCGGGCCCCGTATTGCCCGGTGCCGTTAGGAGCGCCGGTCAATACGGGGCCCGCTCCATTTGTCAATTCCTTCAAGCGAATGTGTCGGGATTGTTTCAATGCATGAATATGCAAGCCATTTACGTGTTCATGCATCTTTTGGTGCTAAAGTTTCAACCCACTTCATAACGACCACTGCGAAATGCGCATCGGTGCATAAATCGCAGACAAGGAGTCTGATATGTCATTGAAGGTTGGAATCGTCGGCGCGGCTGGATATGCCG
>CABUMZ010000226.1 GCA_902492825.1 uncultured Collinsella sp. | reverse complement strand
CATCGCCGCCGCATCGCGCTCCAGGGCGAGCGCCAGGTTGGAGAGCGGGCCAGTCGCTACGTAGACCAGATCGGGACCATAGGTGCGCGCAGCATCAATCAGATAATCGACCGCAGCGTTGCCGTCGGCCGAGGTCGCCCCCACCGGCTCGTAGGGCGACGCGGGCACGCTCGCGCCGCCGATGCCGTTCTTGCCGTGAATGAGCGCGGTGGACGCCGGCGGCGTATAGGGCTCAGTCGCCTGCAGAGGACGGTCGGCACCCAGGTACACCGGAACCTCGGGGCGACCCAGCAAATCGAGCACCGCCAGGCAGTTGTGCGCCGATTGCTCGACGCGCACGTTGCCAAAGCACGTGGTGATGCCCACGAGCTCCACCTCGGGGCTCGCGATGGCATAGGCCAGCGCCATCGCATCGTCAACACCCATATCCAGATCAAGGATCAGCTTCTTGATTGCCATTGTTCTACTCCGCTTCTCCGTCTTTATCGTTTAACCAAACCAATGTTCAACTTCGGCGCGCGTGGGAATCGATTGCTGAGCGCCCAGGCGCGACACCGTCACTGCCGAGGCGCGAGCACCCGCGGCCATGCACTCAAAGAGCGGCAAGCCCTCTAGGCGAGCCGCCGCCAACGCGCCGATAAACGTATCGCCGGCGGCCGTGGTATCGACTACCGTACTCGAAAGTGCCGGCATGCGCAGCAGCTCACCGCCATCGCCGAGCGTAACCGAGCCGGCACCGCCCAACGTGATGACCGCAGCGCCGGCGCCCTTGTCGAGCAGCGCATTGAGCGCGGCGACGCAACTCACATCATCCGTGGGCAGAATGCCCGTCAGAACCTGGCACTCGGTCTCGTTGGGACAGACCAGGTCGACCGCAGGCCAGACCTCCGCAGGCAGCTCGCAGGCAGGCGCCGGATTAAAGACCGTATAGAACCCCAGCCCATGAGCGCAAACAAGCGCCTCGGCCGTCGCTGCAAGGTCACATTCACCCTGGGCGATAAAGACGCTTCCGGCAGCCGGGGCAATCTCGCTGTCGTCTCCGTCGAGCCCATCGGCCACCAGACGCCTCAGCGCGCGGGCAACGTCCTTGCCCGCAAGCGCATGGTTGGCGCCCGGCGACAGCACGATGCGGTTGTCTCCCTCGCAGCGAATGATGGTCGCCGTTCCCGTCTCCACATCATCGCGATGCACTACAAAGTCACAGTCCACGCCGGCGTCTTGGAGCCCCGCCACGAGCGACGCGCCGAACGCGTCGCGACCGACCGCGCCGATCATGTGCGTGCAAGCGCCCATACGCGCGGCAGCTACGGCCTGATTGGCGCCCTTGCCGCCGGCGTTGGTGATAAACCCGCTGCCGCCGACGGTCTCGCCCGCACGCGGTATGCGCTCGCACGCCACCGAAAGGTCCATGTTCATGCTGCCGAACACCGCAACGATGCCGCGATCTGCCATGGAAACCTCCTCATCTGCGGGCCTTATGCCCACCGCCAGCCGTCGATCGTGCACTCTCGCACCCCCTATAACTTTAGTTCACTTTGATGTGGACGCGCGCTTGAGCTTGCGCCAGCAGCAAGCATTCACAGGAGCAGGCAGCTACAATGAAGGCGTGCTGATTATTCTCGTCATTGGATGATGTTTTATGGAACAACTCTCGCAATCGGACTCGCGCGGTCGACGCCGCACGGGCAACGAGCCGGCGCCGCACGAACGCGTGAAGGGCGAACGCCGTGCCAACGAACCGCGACGCACCGTGAGCCCCCATCGTGCTTCTGCCAACAACGCGGGCCGCGCCAACACTCCCGCCGCGGAGCAGACGCCTGCTCGCCCCAAATCCCGCTACATCCCTGCCCTTGACGGCCTGCGTACGCTCGCCGTCGTCGCGGTGGTGCTCTATCACCTTAACCTCACGTGGGCGCAGGGCGG
>CABUMZ010000225.1 GCA_902492825.1 uncultured Collinsella sp. | reverse complement strand
AGGTCCTGCTGCGCCCCGACGGCTCGGCCGACCTTATTCGCCGCGCCGAGCGCCTGGGCGATTACTTTTCCACGCTCGACGTGCTGCCGTGCGGCCGAGAGCTGCTGGCCAAGTCGCGCGCCGAAAGCGCCCGCCGTCGCGCCCAAGACGAGCGCCTGGCAGTCGCAGCTCAATGGAACAAACGCATCCAGATCGCGGAGGCGAAGGAGAAGAACATGGACATCCGCAATCTCGAGGGCTCAATCGTCGCCCTGGTTACGCCATTTAAAAAGGACGGCAGTGTCGACTTTGACGCGCTCGAGCGCCTTATCGATTTCCACCTGCAAAACGGCACCGACGCCATCCTCACCCTGGGCACCACCGGTGAGAGCGCCACGATGACCGATGACGAGGACAACTCCGTCGTCGCCGCCGTAGTCAAGCATGTTGCAGGACGCGTCCCCGTCATCGCCGGCTCGGGCTCCAACTCCACGCAAACCATGCTCACCAAGTCGCTCACCTACCAGGGCTTGGGAGCCGACGGCCTGCTGCTCATCACCCCCTACTACAACAAGTCCAACGAAGAAGGTATCTATCAGCACTTTAAGACCGTCGCCGATGCCGTGGACATCCCCTGCATCCTGTACAACATCCCCGGCCGCTGCGGCTGCGGCATCAGCGAGCGCAACGTAGAGCGCTTGGCCGCACACCCCAACATCATGGGCATCAAGGAGGCCTCGGGCAACGTCGCCTACACGGCCAAGATCGCCCACCTGTTGTCCGACGACTTCCGCATGTACTCGGGCGAGGACGCGCTTACCGTGCCGCTCATGAGCCTGGGCGCCTCGGGCACCATCAGCGTGTGGGCAGACGTGCAGCCGCAGCTCGTGCATGACATGTGCCGCGCCTATTTGGACGGTGACGTGGCGCGTGCCCGCGATATCCAAATTGCCGGCCAGCCGCTCATCAATGCCCTCTTTAGTGAGGTCAACCCCATCCCCGTCAAAGAGGCACTCGCCCAGATGGGTATGATCGAGGCAAACTACCGCATGCCGCTGTGCCCCATGGCAGACGACACGCGCTCTGCACTTACCGATGCTCTGAAGGGGGCTGGTCTGCTTGATTAAGACCGTCATTATGGGAACGGGCCGCATGGGCTCGCTCATCCGCACCACCGCCGAGGGCGTTGTCGACGCCGGCGGGCAGCCCGTTTTTGATATCGTCGCCCAGATCGGTTTTGATCTGTCCGAGCTCGAGAGCGCCCCGGCGGCCGACGTTATCATCGACTTCTCGAACGTCGTGACCTTCGATGCTGTCGTCGCCTATGTCGAGCGCACGGGCGCGGCGTTGGTCTCGGGCACCACAGGCTACACCCCCGAGCAGATGGACCGTCTGCGTGAGCTGGGCCAGAACGCCCGCGTTATGCACTCAGGCAATTACTCCATCGGCATCGCAGCCCTGCGTCATCTAGTGGCCCAGGCCACGCGTGAGCTGCCCGGCTTTGACTGCGAGATTGTCGAGACACACCATAACCAAAAGGTCGATGCCCCCAGCGGCACTGCCAAGTTGCTGCTCGATGCCGTCGTCGAAGCCGAGCCCGAGGCAGGCTACCACCCCGTCTATGGCCGCGAGGGCATGTGCGGAGCGCGCGACCCCAAGGAAATCGGCATGCACTCACTGCGCGGTGGCACTGTCGCCGGCGTGCACGAAGTGAGTTTCTTTGGCCAGGACGAGGAAGTCACGCTCACGCATCGCGCCACGAGCCGTCAGATCTTTGTCAACGGCGCCCTGGCAGCCGCGCAGAAGCTCGTCGCCCGCGAACCCGGCTTCTATACGTTCGACCAGGTCATGTTTGCCTAACCAGGTATCAACCGTATCCACGAAAAGGAGAAACAGCATATGAGTAACGCAGCCGAGATGGATGCCCAGGAGATTATCAACTACATCGCCACCGCGCCCAAAAAGACACCTGTCAAGCTGTACGTGCGCGAAAAGACCGGCATGAAG
>CABUMZ010000224.1 GCA_902492825.1 uncultured Collinsella sp. | reverse complement strand
GTCACGCCCATGGCCTCCAGAGCCAGGCAGGGACGCAGATCCAGCGCGTCGATGATGGCGCCGGGGCGCAGGTCGAACACCTCGGCCACCGCGCGCTCGATGGCCCCCACCGCCGCCTTCTCGGTGCCGAACGTCTCCACCATGAGCGACACGGGGCGCGCCACGCCGATGGCGTAGGCCACCTGCACCTCGCAGCGCGCGGCCAGGCCCGCGGCAACCACGTTCTTCGCCACCCAGCGCGCCGCGTAGGCCGCCGAGCGGTCCACCTTCGTGCAGTCCTTGCCGGAGAAGGCCCCGCCGCCGTGCCGTCCCATGCCGCCGTAGGTGTCCACGATGACCTTGCGGCCCGTGAGGCCGCAGTCGCCCATCGGCCCGCCGATGACGAAGCGGCCCGTGGGGTTCACGTGGATCTCCGCGTCGGGCGAGAGCGCCACGCCCTCGCCGGCCAGCACCGGGCGCACCACCTGCTCCACCACGTCGGCGCGCAGCCGCTCGTAGGGCGCCTCCTCGGCGTGCTGCGTGGACACGACCACCTTCTCCACCCACTTCGGCGCGCCGTCCTCGTAGCGCACGCTCACCTGGGTCTTGCCGTCGGGGCGCAGGTAGTCGAGTGTGCCGTCCTTGCGCACGGCGGCGAGGCGCTCGCTCATGCGCTGGGCCAGGTAGATGGGCATGGGCATGAGGGTGCTCGTCTCGTTGCAGGCGTAGCCGAACATCATGCCCTGGTCGCCCGCGCCGATGAGCTCGTAGGGGTCGTCCGCGGCCCCGCCGTGGGCCGCCTCCCAGCTCTCGTCCACGCCCTGCGCGATGTCGGGGCTCTGCTCGTGGATGGCGTTCACCACGCCGCAGGTGGTGCCGTCGAAGCCGTACTTGGCGCGGTCGTAGCCGATGCCGCACACCACCTCGCGCACGATGGCCGGCACGTCCACGTACGCCTGCGTGCGGATCTCGCCCGCCACGGCCACGAGCCCCGTGGTCGCAAGCGTCTCGCACGCGCAGCGCATCCGCGACACGTCGGCGGGCTGCCCGCTGGGGGCGATGTAGCCCTCGCGCTCGAGCTCTATCTCCTTGGAGATGATGGCGTCCAAGATGGCGTCCGATATCTGGTCGCACATCTTGTCGGGATGCCCCTCGGTGACGGATTCGGACGTGAACAGGTAGGATTTTGGCAAAGCGATCGATAAGCTTGGCCTTTGCTCTATCGTCATTTCAATTCTCTCTATACTTTAGATTGCCCATTATCCAGCTTATTTAGGTTGATGACCCTTATTGGACGTCCATCTTGCTCGACAGCTCCTTTTTTAAAGCCTGATATGACTCTTCGCTCATTGCGTGCTCCATGCGACAGGCATCCCTTTGTGCAATTTCAGTCGGAATGCCAAGGTTGGTAAGAACCTTGAAGAAGAAGCAATGGCGGTCGTAAACTCTTTCAGCGATTTTGCGTCCCCCATTTGAAAGGCGAACCAAACCTCGAGGCCTAAATTCAACATATCCTTCCGCGCTCAAGGAGGACATAGCTTTTGATATGCTCGCCTTGGAAAAACCCATTCTACTGGCCATATCCACTTGCCTTACAAAACCACCAGAACGAGTTTCGAGAATAAGCAGGTTTTCTAGATAGTCTTCCCTTGACTCACTCAAAGTCATCAGTTCCACCTCACTTAATTCAAAATCCGACCCGTCGACGACTGAAGCTCCACCATTTTCTTGAACAGGCTGTCTTCGCGCTCCATGAGCTCCGACGGCTTTCCTTACGCGGCCTCCATCCAGCACCACGATTTTGTCGGCGCTCATCACGGTTCTCATCCGGTGTGCGATGACCAGCACGGTTTTGCGTTCAAGGAGACACGATAGCGCCTCCTGCACCTTCGTCTCGTTTTCAACGTCAAGTGAAGCGGTCGCCTCATCCAGAAGAACAATGGGGGCGTTTTTGAGGATCGCCCGGGCAATCGATATGCGCTGGCGCTCGCCTCCGGACAAAAGCGCGCCG
>CABUMZ010000223.1 GCA_902492825.1 uncultured Collinsella sp. | reverse complement strand
CGATTCTAGGCGATGGCCCTCCCTTGCTTCTTACACCACGACTGTGTGCGCTACCTGCAATTCCGGCTAGAAAGTCCCTTCTCGAGATATCTTTCATCAATTCCTCCCCTTATGCGTACGCTAATTTCATACCTAGATTACAGAGAAGCATTGGCAAGTTGTTGAGCAACAAATACGAACGGTAGAACTTGCATGGCAAGCGTTTCTATCCAATAAAAAACCTCGATCGTATGGAGAGGTCAACAATTAGATTCAAAACGAATCGAGGCCACAACCGCGCAGGCGGCTCAATTTGATGAACGAATGGCCCGTAAAGCAAGCCCCCTGCAATAAAACGCACCTGCTTGGCCCATTAAAAAAGGTGGCCGGAAAACCCGACCACCCTTGCACATCCTTTGGATGCCGCAGTTTACTTGCGGACGACCTTAACGATGGCGTCACCGGCGGCGACAGCGGAGCCGGCCTCGACGGCGAGTTCGACGTCGGCGAACTCGGCGGTGTTGGACACAGCCACGACGACGCAGTCCTTATAGCCGGCAGCGGCGATCTTGGCGCGGTCGATCTTGAGCATGGGCTGGCCAGCCTTAACGACATCGTCAGCCTTGACGAAGCCCTCGAAGCCGTCGCCGTTCATGTTGACGGTATCGACGCCAACGTGCACCAAAACCTCGATGCCGCTATCGGACTGCAGGCCCACGGCGTGACCCATGGTGACGGTCACCTTGCCGTCGCAGGGAGCGTAGACCAGATCGTCCTCGGGCCACACGGCGCAGCCCTTGCCCAGTACCTCGCCGCTAAAGACGGGATCGGGCACGTCGGCCATCTTGATGACCTTGCCCTTGACGGGCGAGCACAGCACGTCGGCGCCGGCAGAAGTAGAGATGGAGGCAGGAGCAGCGGCAGCCGCGGGCTCAGCCTTCTTCTTGAACATGTCAAACAGACCCATACGTTTTCTCCTCTTGATTAAGCGCAACGTTATGCGCATGCCTATGGTGATTATAGTGCCAAATGGCCAAATTGCTAAGGTAAGAGCTCGAATCGAGAGCCCTTCCGGTAGTACTCGTGGGATGAGTATCGCCTGCGCAGGTTATGGAGCGCATGGAGGGGCTCTACCAGACCACGCTGGCCGAAACGCAGGAGCTGCTCGACCCCACGCAGCTTGACCACGCCGCCAAGCTTATCGCGAACGCCCGACAGGTCGACATCTACACGGGCTCGCACAACCTCTATCCAGCGGGAATGTTCCGCGATCGCCTGCTCTCCGCCGGTAAAAGCGCGACGTGCCACGACGGCGTCGAGCCCCAGGTGCGAACGGCGCTCGCCTCGGGTCCCGACCATGCGGCAATCGTCATCTCCTACAGCGGCCTTGCCCCCAACCTCAAGGGCATCTTGCCGATCCTCAGCAGTCGGCATGTCCCGGTCATCGTCATCGGCACGCCTTATTGCGCTCGCATTCACCCCGGCTTTGCCGCCTACCTTACGGTGAGTGACCACGAGAGCATGACGCATCGCATCACGCAGTTCGCGAGCCACATCGCCGTGCAATACGTACTCGATTCGCTCTACAGCAGCTACTTCGCCAAAGACTACGCCCGCTGCGCCGAATTCCTAGAGCGCTCATTCCCCTACACCCGCTTCCCCGGGCTCAAGTAGCTATTTGAAAACATCCCCAATGACTAACGGCCGACCTAATAACGACTTCTCGTCATTAGGTCGGCCGTTTCAACTCTAATAACTATTTATTCCGTAAACTCGTTATTAGAATCTGACACAGGAGGCCAGGCTCACATGTGGTGATTAGTCATTGGGGACGTTCTTAAACGACTAGTCAAACAAGAACGTCCCCGGTGACTAGCCATTTAAGAACGTCCCCAATGACCACCCCGGCAACGCCGATGTTTTGGCAACGACAGACACTATGACCCAATCCGAGGGCACTGAAAAGGCAGGAGCCCCCGCTCGTGACCGCGGGTCGGGACTGCGACAATGATGTCGAAGTGCCATAGGCGCAGCCGCGCCGCAACGAGGTTGGGAGGCTCCCATGCCAAA
>CABUMZ010000222.1 GCA_902492825.1 uncultured Collinsella sp. | reverse complement strand
GTCCTGTGCCGGCCCAGGAATCCGCGGCGCGTTATGTGGACGAGGCGGCGGATGCGATTGGCGGGCCGCTTTTGTGCGGAGGTCATTCCAAGGGTGGAAACCTTGCGGTGTACGGTGCGGCGATGTGCTCCGATGTCGCCCGTGAGCGAATCGAACGGGCGTATTCCCATGATGGTCCGGGCTTCGTCGAGGAGTTTCTGAGCGGCAACGCCTTCGCCGATCTATCCGGTCGAATCGACAAGACGCTACCTCGGTCGTCGATCTTTGGCATGATGTTCGAGACACAGGAGGACTATGCCATCGTTGAGAGCACCGAGTTCAGCCTGCTTCAGCATAATCCCTTTAGCTGGGTGGTTGATGGTCGCGACTTCGTGTACTGTGAGCGCCTGTCCGCCGGTGCTCGATACGTTGATGGCTCCATTCGCGAGATGCTGCTTGCAGTGTCGCCTAGCGAGCGCGAGCGTTTTGTAGATGCGTTGTTCTCCGTGTTTGAGGCTACGGGTGCTGAGCGGTTTGCGGATATCGCTGGGAATCTGCGCGAGAGCCTACCCGTGATGCTCCAGGCAGCGCAAGGCTTTGACAAGGATACGCGACGCTTTGTCTCACAGACCATCGTGGCAATCCTTAAATGCGCATTGCTGCCCAAACGACCCCAGATCGACATGCCCGCTGCCGGCAAGAGCTTGGCAGAACAGCTCGAGGTTTGGCAGTCCGAGCTCTTGCGCTAGCCATTGGTGCAAAGCAACCTGCCCCCGATGCACCAATCTTCGATGCGCCCGGGGCGGGCTCGACCGCTATACTGGTTCGTGCCGAAATCGATCTAGAACGGAATGCCGTATATGAAAATCAATCACGCGATTCTGCATATCCTGGACTTTGACTCTGCCGTCAACGTCATGAGCCAGCGCGAGCTCGATATCGAGAGCCGTACCGTGCGCAACTTCGTGACCACGCACCTGCGGCGCGCTCGTACTTCGGCCGACAACAAGCGTGCCACGTTTGCCGAGAACTCCGCATTCGGTGGCGAGCTCAAGGGCTATTTCTTTGGTGAGCGTGAGTTCGTGGACCTGTCGCTGCAGATTGCGGAGTTCATCTCTTCCGAACTCACCAAGGCCGAGAAAGCCGAGTCCACTGACGTGCTTGTGGCGGACTTTGACGATGATGAGGATGCCCGCTGGTTTGCCGTGATGCTGCTGGGCTCCAAGCAGGCCTTTATGCACGAAGTGGGCCGCGAGGAAGGGGAGGTGCGCAACGACATCGCGCGCCACTACGCCATTCTGCCGAACCCCTCGCAAAAGGTGCCGAGCTATGCCATCGTGCGCGCGAGCACCATGGAGATCGGCTATGTGGACAAGAAACGCAAGATCGCCGGCGAGGACCGTATGCTTATCCCCGATGGCCTGCTGCAGTGCGACACGGGCGTATCGGGCAAGGAGGTCATCGACACCGTGACGCGTGTGGTCGAGGAAGTCGCCGAGGAGCACGGTGCCAACACGGCTGTAGCACTCGCCAAGGTTAAGGCTGCTGTTGCCGAGAAAGTTGAGGATGACGAGGAACTGCCCCCTTGGGATATCGTCGATGAGGTCTTTGAGGACGAGCCGGTCATCAAGGAGAGCGTGCGCGCGGCACTGACCGAGGAGAAGGTGCCTGAGCGTGTGCCCGTGGAGCGCAAGCAGGTCGAACGCGCGGCGGTGCGCAATCATAAGATCCGTACCGATACGGGTATCGAGATCAGCTTCCCGGCCGAGATGGGTTCGAACTCCGAGTACATCGAGTTTGTCAACGAGCCCAACGGCCTCATCTCCATCGAGCTCAAAAATATCGGTAGCATCGAGAATCGATAAGTTGCGTTGCGCCTTCAGCGAGAAAGCAAAGGCCGGAGCCCTGGATGGGGTTTCGGCCTTTTTTGCTTGGGGCTGAATTACGTTGCGGGTCGAGCATGCGTCAGCGAAAACGCCCCTAAGCGAGCAAGGTGACGTGAAAGAGGAGGGAAGCGTACTTCGGTACGCGACCGACGATTGAACGTCAGATTGCCGCTTAGGGGCGTTTGCAGCGTC
>CABUMZ010000221.1 GCA_902492825.1 uncultured Collinsella sp. | reverse complement strand
AAGGTGTACGCACGAGTAAGAAGGAGTTACGCGACCATGGGTAAAACGGTTCTTACCTTCGGCGAGATCATGATGAGACTCTCGCCCAAAGACCACCTGCGCATTGAGCAGGCGACCGAGTTTGATGTCCGCTACGGCGGCGCCGAGGCAAACACCGCGCTTTCCCTGGCCTACCAGGGCGACAAGGCCGCTTACGTCTCCGTTGTCCCGGCCAACCGTCTGGGCGAGTGCGCCCTGCGTTCGCTGAAGGCCTACGGCGTCGACACCACGCGCGTCGTGCGTCAGGGCGACCGTCTTGGCTCCTATGTGTTTGAGGTCGGCGCCTCGCAGCGCGGCAACGGTTGCGTCTACGACCGCAAGTTCTCTGCCATCAACATGGCCAAACGCGACGCCTTTAACTGGGACGAGATCCTCAAGGGCATCGATGTCTTCTATTTCTCCGGCGTGACCCCCGCCGTCTCCGATGAGATGGCTGCCGCCTGCAAGGATGCCCTCACCACCTGCCGCGCCAAGGGCATCACGACCGTGTGCGACGTGAATTATCGCGGCAAGATGTGGTCGCCCGAGAAGTCGCAGGCCACCATGAAGGAACTCCTGCCGCTCGTCGACATCTGCATCGCCAACGACGAGGACGCGCCTGCCGGCCTTGGCATGACCTGCGTCTCCGGTTCCCTTGCCCACGGCATCGAGGAGCGCGACGCCTACGTCGAGATGGCCCGTCAGATCTGCGCCGAGTACGGTTGCAAGAAGGTCGCCTCGGTCGTCCGCAACATCTCCTGCGTCGAGCGCTCCATCTGGATGGGCATGCTCTTTGACGCCGAGAGCGGCGAGCACTGGTTCTCCCCTGCTCACGACGTGCACGTGCTCGAGGGCGTTGCCGCCGGCGACGCTTTCAACGCCGGCCTCGTCCATGCCCTCATTAACGACTTTGACCCGCAGGATGCCGTCAACTACGCGATTGCAGCCTCGATCCTCAAGCTCACCATCAAGGGCGATTCCAACTTGGTGACCGCAGACGAGATTGCCGCCGTGGCAAACGCCGCCGACGGTGGCACCCGCGTCGCGCGCTAGTCCGTCTCCATTCCGCGGGCCGCAGCTTTCCAATCCCATACCCCTGCGGCCCGCTCCCCGATTCCTCCGGCCGGGCAAAACCACCAGTCCCATTCCGGTTTTGTCTGGCATTCCCTACATGACTGGTCGAGCAGCCGGTTTTGGAATTGCTTGTGACCCCAAGCAGTGCCTCCGATAACCAATCCAAAATCGGCTCCTGACCAGCACATTTGGCAATCACGCGCCCATGCGCGCCACACATCGAAAGGAACATCATGTTCGATCAGTTCTACACCACGCTTGAGTCCCTGGGCATCGTGCCGGTCGTCGTGCTCGACAAGATCGAAGACGCCGCTCCGCTCGCCCACGCCCTTATGGCAGCTGGCATGAAGTCCGCCGAGGTCACCTTCCGCACCGCCTGCGCCGCCGAGTGCATCGCCGCTATGGCCGAGGCCGAGCCCGAGATGTGCGTTGGCGCCGGCACTGTCCTGACCGTCGAGCAGGTTGAGCAGGCCCGCACAGCCGGTGCCAAGTTCATCGTCTCCCCGGGTTACAACGAGGACGTCGTGAAGCACTGCATCGACATCGACCTGCCTGTCCTTCCCGGCACCGTGACCCCCTCCGAGGTCACCGCAGCCGAGAACCTGGGCCTTAAGGTCACCAAGTTCTTCCCCGCGTCCCAGTATGGTGGTCTCAACACCATCAAGGCCCTCGCCGCTCCGTTTGTCGGTCACCGCTTTATGCCCACCGGCGGCGTGAGCACCGCCAACGTCGAGGAGTACCTGAGCTCCTCTGCCATCATCGCCTGCGGTGGCACCTGGATGGTCAAGCCGGCCCTGTTTACCGACGGCGACTTCTCCAAGGTCGAGCAGATCGCCCGCGAGGCCATGGACGTCGTCAAGAAGGTCCGCGGCTAGGTTTAGCTCTCTATCGTGAAAGGGGGCGTGCCCTAGACCTCGCCCCCTTTCTTTTAAAGCGGCTCGGAAGCGCGCCGTTTCCGTCACGAACAAGAACCAAAACCGTCTTGTATGCTGAAAGAACGTGACGGAA
>CABUMZ010000220.1 GCA_902492825.1 uncultured Collinsella sp. | reverse complement strand
CCCGCGACCCCAACCTTGGCAAGGTTGTGCTCTACCAACTGAGCCATGTCCGCTTACGAGGATTAATCTTACGTGATGCCCGCATCCTATGCAAGAACTTTTTTTAAAAAGTTTTGCGACGCTCTCGCGAGGGCATCAGTCGTCACGAAAGGCGCGAACAAACGCAGGCTCGCAGCGAGATGCCCCTACATCTCACCGAGCATGATCCAGGCAGAGCTGTCCTGCGCGAGCCTGCCGTCTGCAAGCGGTGATGAGGTGAGCAGGACCCTGCCCGCCGGCAGCTCCACGGGTGCTGCGCCGAAGTTCGTCACACACGCCCAGCCGTTGTCGCGGCGATAGGCGATGACGCCGCCCTCGGCGCCCTCGGCACCATCCGCAAGACCGGTGCGCCCGTCAAGATCGAGCCACGCAAGATCGTTGGCGCAACCGCGCAGCTTGCGCCGCAGCCAGAGGGCGTCACGATAGAGCGCAAGCATCGATGTCGGGTCCACTTCTTCCCTATCGGCAGCATAATCGGAAAACCATGCAGGCTGCGGCAGATGGGGCGCCGCATCGGCGTCTGCCGGCGAAAACCCAAACGATCCGCCATGCGCGGGATCGTCCGCCGCCACCCACGGCAGGGGCACACGACAGCCGTCGCGCCCCTTCTCACGCTTCGGTCCGTGCGTATTGGTCGCAGTAGGGTCTTCGAGTGCAGCCCACGGGATATCAGCCACCTCAAAAAGGCCGAGCTCCTCACCCTGATACACGTATGCCGAGCCCGGAAGCGCCAGCTCAAGCAAAAGGGCCGCCCGCGCGCGGCACTCGCCGAGTTCACGGTCCTCGTCATAAGACGACCCGTCGCGCAAGAGCCAGTCGAGCGCAATCTGGTGGTAGCGCGTCGCCTTGATTTGCGGCAGGGCATAGCGTGTCGCCACGCGCGGCACGTCGTGGTTGGAGAGTACCCAGGTCGAGGCGGAATCGGATTCGACGGCTGCCTTCAAGCCCTTCTCGATTGCAGTGTGCATGTCATCATAGGTCCAAGTGGCCTTGGCAAACTCAAAATTGAATGTCTGGCCAAGCTCGCTGGGACGCGCGTAGAGATACTGGCGCTCGGGCAGCACCCACGCCTCGGCAACGGCACTGCGCGGCGGATTATAACGGTCGAACACGCGGCGCCACTCGCGATAGATCTCGTGGACCTCATTGCGGTCCCACAGCGGATGGGTGCCGTCGTCAACCATGTCATCGCCCTCGGCGAGATGCCACCGGTCGAGGTCATCGCGGCCGAGATCCTTGGCGAGACCCTGCGCCACATCAATGCGAAAGCCGTCGACGCCTCGATCGCTCCAAAACGCCAGGACGTCGCAAAAGAGCGCGTGAACCTCAGGGCATGACCAGTCAAAGTCCGGCTGCTCGGGCGTAAACATGTGCAGATACCACTGACCGTCCGCAACACGCGTCCATGCGGGGCCGCCAAAGTTGGCATTCCAATTGGTGGGAGGCAGCTCGCCATGCTCGCCGCGACCATCGCGGAAGATATAACGGGCGCGTTCGGGCGATCCGGGGCCGGCGGCAAGAGCGGCTTTGAACCAGGGGTGCTGGTTGGATGAATGGTTGGGCACGATGTCGACGATGACCTTGATGCCGCGCGCGTGAGCCGCAGCGATCATGTCATCGAAGTCGTCAAGCGAGCCGAGATGTGGGTCGACATCGCAGTAGTCCGCCACATCATAGCCGCCATCGACAAGAGGCGATGGGTAAAACGGGCTCAGCCAGATGGCCTCGATACCCAGCCGCTCAAGATAGTCCATCTGCTGGGTAATGCCCGCGATATCGCCCAGACCCGAACCAGTCGAATCCTTAAACGAGCGCGGGTAGATCTGATAAATCGCGGCATCGGACATCCATGAGCGCGAAGAAGACTTTTCTGTAGCCATGGGGCGTATCTCCCTTGCAACGAGGTTATGCGAGATGCCCACGATGATACGCCCAAAGCGGACATTCGCGGCAAACAACGCCACAGCCACGACCCAAAACGCTCGCTCCCTCTCGGGCTCGAGCCTCCTGGGACGAATCGGCCGATTAGTGAAAAGAACGGACGATCCACCCCCCCCCCGGCCACGACAGCGAGCGG
>CABUMZ010000219.1 GCA_902492825.1 uncultured Collinsella sp. | reverse complement strand
TCCGATCTCTGCCCCTTCGTGGGCATCTGCGGCGGCTGCTCGTGGGGCAATCTCTCACGCACGGCACAGCTCGCCGCCAAGGAGCAAAATCTGCGCTCCACGCTCGAGCGTATCGGCAAGTTCAGCCCCGATCAAGTCGATGAACTGGTGCAACCCATCCGCCACACCAAGGATGATTGGGGCTACCGCAATAAAATCGAACTCGAGCCGACCGTTGTAAACGGCCGCGTGCGTCTTGGCATGCACGGTGTCGATCCTCGCAAGATCGTGACCGTCGATTCGTGCCCGTTGTTCGACAAACGCTTCCCCAAGGCACTCAAATCGGTCGTCGGCGCGCTCAATTATCTGAGCGGCAGCCACGACCTGGGCCTTGAGCGCGTGGGCATTCGCGCCTCGCGTCGCACCAAGGCACTCGAGGTGGCGCTCTGGACGCCTACGGGCTCTTTCCCGCGCTCGCAAGTCTCGCGCGTGTTGGCAGACGCCGCGCACCCCACAAGTGTCGTACGCGTGATGAGCAAGGGCGAAAAGAAGGCCCGCCGTGTTTCCAAGGTCGAAATGCTCGCCGGAGAGGGCTCATGGACCGAGAATATCGCCGAGGGTCAGATGCGCTTGTCTGCCCCGTCTTTTTTCCAGGTCAACACCAAGGGTGCCGAGATTTTGATCGAGCTTGTCATGGAAACGCTCGATCCGCAGGAAGACGAGCTTGCCGTGGACCTGTACTGCGGTGCCGGCACCTTTACCCTGCCGCTCGCCCGCCGCTGCGACTTTGTCGCCGCCGTCGAGGCCTACGGCCCCGCCGTGCGCGACCTGCGCCGTAACCTGGAGATCAACAAGCTTGATAACGTCGACGTCATTGGCGGAGACGCGGTGCGCGAGTTCCCCGACCAGGATGCCGACGTCTTGGTGGTCGACCCGCCGCGCGCAGGCCTCGCCCCCGAAGCGATCGACCTTATCGCCAGCACGAGTGCCCACGATGTCGCCTACGTGAGCTGCGACCCGGCCACCCTGGCGCGCGATCTCAAACGCTTTGTCGAAGAAGGCACCTTCTCCCCCGTAAAGATCACGCCAGTCGACCTGTTCCCACAAACCTTCCACTGCGAGACCGTCGTCCACCTTAGGCGCAACTAGCCACTTAATCATTGCTCAGAAAAATCATTGGGAAATCGAGCGTGGCAAGCGGAGGTCTTCGGGGTATAAGACGGCTAATTGTATGCCGCCTATGAAAGGAACCCTCATGCCCAGCGTTGCCGTTCTCGCCGCCGATGGCTTTGAAACTATTGAATGCTTGACCATGGTCGATGTCATGCGTCGCGGCGGCGTGCGTGCCACGCTCGTCTCGATTATGCCCACGCGTGAGGTCGTAAGCTCGCTGCAGATCCCCGTGACCTGCGATGCGCTCTTTGATGAGATCAACTTTGACGAGTACGACTGCGTCGTGCTGCCCGGCGGCCTGCCCGGTGCCACCAACCTGCGCGCCGATCAGCGTGTCTGCGACGTGGTCTGCGAGTTCGCCGCGACCAAGCACGTCGCCGCCATCTGCGCCGCCCCGTTTATCCTGGGCGAGCTCGACCTACTCGAGGGGCGCCACGCCACGTGCTTCCCTGGCTTTGAGAAAAGCTTCCCCGAAGGCGCCTATACTGGCGAGAAGGTCACGCAAGACGGCAACATCATCACTGCCAGCGGCATGGCACAGTCCCTCCCCTTTGCATTGGAGCTGCTGCGCACGCTCGCCGGCGACAAGGCCGTCGAGAAGGTCGCCGAGGGCATCCAACTATGATTTTGGCTTCGCAATCGCCGCGCCGCATAGAGCTGATGCGCGAGGCAGGCTACAACATTCGCGTGATTCCCGCGGATATCGACGAAACGCCCTTTGATGGCGAGGCCCCGCTCACGCTTGTCGAGCGCTTGGCACGCGCCAAGGCGGCTGCCGTTGCTGCCGAGTATGCCGAGCCCAATGAGCTGACGGTCGCGGCCGACACCATCGTCACCTTTGACGGCAAGATTCTGGGCAAGCCGGCAACCGAGGACGAGGCGCGCACTATGCTCCGTGAGCTTTCGGGCCGCACGCACCAGGTCGCAACCGGCGTCTGCATCGTTAAGGCAGGCGATACGGCCGCCCCGCAT
>CABUMZ010000218.1 GCA_902492825.1 uncultured Collinsella sp. | reverse complement strand
AACCGCAACGGATGCTCCGAATAAGGCGGATACACGTCGACGACATCACCACGCACGCGGAAGGTACCGCGCGCCAAATCATAGTCATTGCGATCATATTGAATGTCGATGAGCGCATGGATAAAGTCATCGCGCTCGAGCGGCACCTTCTTATCGACGTTCGGTGCCAAGCCCGCATAGTCCTCGGGAGAACCGATGCCATAGATGCACGAGACCGATGCGACGACAATCACATCGCGTCGAGAAAGCAGCGATGCCGTTGCCTGATGGCGCAGCATCTCGACCTCTTCGTTAATCGAGGAGTCTTTCTCGATATACGTATCGCTCTGCGGTACATATGCCTCGGGCTGATAGTAGTCGTAGTACGAGACGAAGTAGACCACGGCGTTGTTGGGAAAGAATTCTTTGAGCTCGCTCGCAAGCTGGGCAGCGAGGGTTTTGTTGGGGGCCATGACCAGCGTTGGCTTACCGAGAGCTTCGATGGTCTTGGCCATGGTAAAGGTCTTGCCCGAACCGGTCACGCCAAGCAAAACCTGATAGCGGTCTCCGTCCCTCACGCCCTGCACAAGCGACTCAATGGCCTTCGGCTGGGAACCTGCAGGCTCATAGGGAGACACGACCTTAAACGGCACATCAGAGCCCTCAACGCCAAAACGTTTGAGCTCTCCGCCAACACGCTCAACTTCAAAATCCGCCATGGATACTCCTATCTCATACATCTGCAGTATACGCAGGCGGCAGGCATAGTCCTATACGAACTGGTCGGGATAGAGGGTCTTATATCGAACCCAGGCATTATTGACGCGAATCAGATAAGCCTGCGTCTCGGGAAAGGTGATTGCATTATGAAGCGACGTGCTCTGCTGCGCCCATCCGTCGACATTGCCCATGCCGGCGTTATAGGCGGCAATGGCACTGTCCGTCGACCCGTTGAAATAGGTTAGAAGATACGAGAGGTATGCGCAGCCAAACTCGATATTCGTAGCCGGATCGTTAAGGTTGTCGGCCAAATACTCGCCACCGTCGACAAGGCCCTTGGCGATCATATCCTGGGCAGTCTCGGGCATCAGCTGCATCAATCCCTGAGCACCCTGACTCGACTCGGCCTCGGGATCCCAATTCGATTCCGACTTAATGACAGCGCACACCAGATACGGATCCAGGTTATGCGAAATGCTGGATTGCTTTACATACACCTCGTAGTCAATCGGATACAGGGGCTTAAAGAAAGCAGCAGGAGCATACGAATACACGAGGGAGATAAGGCCGAAGACGAACACAACGGCAAGTGACGCCACGCGATACCACGTAAAGAAACGTGTCTTAGACATCGGCCTCCTCCTTATCCGCTACATCCCCGAAGCCATGGCGCGCAAGCCATGCGTCCAGTTGTTCAAAGAGCGAATTATCGCCTGCCGCATTATCGATTACCGTCGTAGCGAGATTGCAAAGCGAAGCCTCATCAGGTTGGCATGCAGAGCGAGCATCAAAATCAGAGGGCTCCATACCACGATGAACGGCACGCTCGCGACGAACTGCTAAAGGAGCGCTGATAACCAGAATTTCATCAGCAAGGCCAAAAGCGTCCTCAAAACCAGTCGGAGCAGAAACCTCGACAACCGCAAAGGGATAACGGGGGGACGAAACCGTGCAGCAAACCGGATCAAGAATCCTCAGTGACAGTTGTTCGATGAGAACTGGATGAACGATACCATTGAGCCGCGCAACTGTATCAGGAGAAGCGAAAGCTCGAGCAGCGAGGACATTGCGGCGAATGCCGCCCTCCCCGTCCAGAATGTCCCAACCGAATTCTTCCGCGAGGGCATTGACGATATCGGAGCCTGGCACATACAGCGATTTGGCAAGCTCATCCAAATCAATAAGCATGGCGCCACGAGATTCGAGATAGCGGCAGGCAGTCGACTTACCCGAAGCAATATTGCCCAAGACAAAAACGGTAAACATCAAGTCCTCCCTAACGCCAATGGGAGTTATTATCGCGCAAATACAAAAGAAGGACTCAAATTACAGCCAAACAGTAAGACAAGCTAAACGAAGGCGAATTCTTGTACTACAACTCTCAATCAAACGCAAAAAAGGGGGAGGCCGCGAGGCCTCCCCCTTCTTCAGTCCAA
>CABUMZ010000217.1 GCA_902492825.1 uncultured Collinsella sp. | reverse complement strand
CCAGGCCCGATTTTGCCTCTTGACAATGTCCTGCTCATATTAAAAGGAACGTCCCCAACTGCCGACCTTCTAAGTTGCGGTGAAATAGGGACTGAATACGCCTTCTAACAGCAAATACAATCCCTATTTCACCGCAAGTTAGGAGTGGGCGCGGGCGTTGATGGCGAAGGAAATATCGCGCTCGAGGGCTAGGGCCTGCTCGCGTTCGAGGTCTTGGGTAAGGATTGCCAGCACGTAAGGGCGCTCGGCGTAGACGATTGCGGCATCGTGCTGAGCATTCGCCAGGCTGCCCGTTTTGTGCGCGACCAAAACGCCGCCGGGAACGCCTTCGACAATACCGCGCGCGTCTTCCTGCGCCAGCAGATATCCGCGCGCTCGCTCGCACAGCTCGGGCGTCGCGATTGTCCCCGCCGCCAGTCGCTGCAACACAGCCGCAGCATCACGGGCGCTCGTATAGTTCTCGCGACCTTGTGTCTGGGCCTCGGTGTCCATCATCAAACGAGCGAGCACGGTCTGGGTCAGCCCCAATGCGGCACACGTTTCGTTGACCGTATCCATGCCAAGCCTGCCGATAACAAGGTTCGCTGCCACGTTATCGCTCTGGGCGATCATGGCGTGCAGCAGCTCGTCAATACTGTACGACACACCCGCGCCGCGCGACTGAATGTTGCCGCTGCCACCCACGATATCCTGTTGCGTTACCGTTATCTGCTCGTCGAGGGACAGCTCGCCCGCCGCCACGGTCTCGAGCGCACAAGCGAGAACGGGAAGCTTGATGATGCTTGCCGCCACATGTCGCGCGTCCGGCGCCACAGCGACTTCACCATCGAGCGACGCGAACGTTTGAGGATCAAGCGCCACAGCATAGACCGAGGTAGACCCACCATACGGCTCGACAAGGGCTTCGATATCTTGCTGAAGGCCGGCAATCCAAGAAGCCCGGGAGACAGCTTCCGCCTTTTGAGCGGACGGATGATTCGCTTTTTGTTTGGCAGGGACAGCGGAGCCCTCAGCCTCGTTGCGACGCGCGGCACAGCCGCCGAGACTCATCACCGAGGCAAGCGCTCCGGTCAACATCCCAGCACAAAACACTCGACGCGAGCAATCGCGCGCAGCGAGGGGCGCATCCCCCGGCGAGAAGCGGAACGCCTCCACGTTGTCGCCGCCACCCCGACCTTGCTCGCCGCAGTACACAGACTCACTCCCCACCATCGCATTCTACCGAGTCGTCGATAAACGGCCGCGCCGAACACCCAGCATGCCGCATTCATTGTGACGCATGCGACAGGGCTTGCGCGGCACGACTGTCCTCACATAACCAGTTGGGTCGGCGCGGCCCAACCGCACCTGAACCACCTTATAATCTAGCCAACACATCGAGTGGAAGGAACCATCATGCCCCGGTTTTGTACCCATTGCGGCAAGCTTCTGAATGACGACGAGCGTTTTTGCACCAGCTGCGGAACGCCGGTAACCGATGATGGTCAGGCCTCTCAATCGCAAGAGGATGCGCAGGCAGACGTGACCGTACAGTCCGCCCATCAGCCCGCGCCCGCTCCCCAGCCGGAAGCTGGCGCGACGCAGCAATGGGCGACGCCAGCCGGCTCCGCGCCGCAGCAGCCCATACCGACCGCCGCTCCGCAGGCCGGTGCTCCCGCCGCGCCCAAAAACAACAACGCTCTGTTTATCGGCATCATCGCCGTGCTGGTCGTCGTGATTATCGCGCTCGTCGTGTTCTTTATGATCAAGCCTTTCGACAAGGGCGCCGACGATTCCAAGGGCACAACCATCGAGAAGGTCAAGATCGACCACGATGACGACGATGACGTCTCCGTTAAGGGCGACCCCAACAAGCTTGACGATGATGACGATGACGCCCACGATGCCGCCGCCATCAGCGAGCAGAACGTCTACGACCAGCTAAGCTCCTACTACAGCAGGCTTTCCGATCTTGACCAGCAGGTCCGCGACTGCGCCACCACGTTCAACACGTATTATCTAAAGGATGACCGCAGCTCGCGTCAGTCGGCCAGCGATGCCGCCGAGGCGCTCGAGGATCAGATTAGCGACCTCAAGGACGAGGTCGAGGACCTGGATGTTCCCATCGACTCGCAGAACTACAGCTCGTGGAAAGACATCATCACGCTCTACGACGACCTGGAGAATCGCATTGACGTCATTTGCGATGCCTGGGAGATCAGCCTTGA
>CABUMZ010000216.1 GCA_902492825.1 uncultured Collinsella sp. | reverse complement strand
CACGAGGATATAACCGGAAATTCGAGACACGGCATTCACGGAAAAGGCGGCCAAAGCCGCCTTAATGTTATCCATGAGGATATGCTCAAAATGTGCGCGGTTCTTGCCCTTCAGTCCAACCTCGTGATAGTGGACCAGGCAGACGCGAGCCGCCATTTAGGCTTCAGCAACCTTATGGCCGAGCGCCTTCTCGTAACGGGCCTCGTCGTAGGAGATATCGCCGTCGACGATCTCGTCCATAGCCATCGAGATGGTATCGGCGCCAGAGAGCGCGATGGTGATGTCGTCGACATCCTGAACGGCAAGCACGCGGTTATGCTGGCCGCGCAGCATGCTATTGATGTCGCAGGCACGCTTGGAGGCAAGCGAAGCGAGCAGGAAGCGGTTGTGATCGGTCTTCTCCAGAAGATCGTCAATGCAAGGCTTTACAACGGACACGGACCTCAGATCCTTTCATGCATATCGAGAACGCGAACGAGTTCATCGGTCGCGCGGTCGAGATCGTCATTCACCACGACGTCGTCGTAGCGGTCGGCAAGGGCAAGCTCATGGGCGGCGTTTGCCATACGCAGCTCAATCGTCTCGGGCGTCTCGGTACCGCGACCGACCAGACGCTCGCGGAGCACCTCGAGCGAGGGGGGCTTGATAAAGATCAGCACGGCCTCGGGGAAACGTTCCGTGACCTGCACGGCACCCTGGACATCGATCTCCAAAATGAGAGACGAACCAGAGGCGAGCTTGGACTGGACCTCGCTCACCAACGTGCCGTAGCAGTTACCGTGGACCTCGGCCCACTCAACAAACTCACCGTTTGCCACGCGGCGGTCGAACTCCTCGCGCGTCAGGAAAAAGTAATTGACGCCATCGACCTCGCCTTTACGTGGGGCTCGCGTGGTAGCCGAAACCGTCAGGCCCAGGTTAGAGCGACGCTCGCGCACACGAGTGACGAGCGTGCCCTTGCCCGCGCCTGACGGTCCAGAAATCACAAAGAGCTTTGAATCCTGAGCGCTCACTTATTTGGTCAGCTGCTCGAGGAGCTGCTCGCGCTGACGGACGCCAAGGCCCTGGACGCGACGGGTAGCGGAGATACCGAGCTCCTCCATGATCTTGGCGGCCTTGGCCTTGCCATAACCGGGGAGAGACTCGATGAGGGTGGAAACCTTCATGCGGGAAGCAATGGGGTCATCGGAGTTGAGCACGGATTCGAGGGACTTCTCGCCCTTCTTGATCTGCTCACGGAGCTCTGCGCGAGCGTGACGCGCGGCGGCAGCCTTCTCAAGAGCCTGCTTGCGCTGCTCATCGGTAAGCTGAGGGAGTGCCATTCGTACCTCCAAATAGTTGGGTTATATCTGATTCAATATTTGGCATTTTAGCACGTAAAACGTACAAAATGGCCAATCGCGGCTCCATAGGTTAGACGATACCCGCAAAAAGTGCAATATATCGCGCTAAAAGATGAGCCCCTGACCTGCGATTCCACACAAAGGATGGGAAAGTTTTCGCAGGCACAAGGGCTAATTTGTGTTAATGAGACCCAAAAGTGGTGACTTAAGGGAATCTTTTAGGCGACGTTTTCGACCAGCTCGGCAACGATGGCGTCAAACGCGGCAACCGGATCGTCGGCTCCGGTAATGGGGCGGCCAACCACGATATGGCTCGCGCCGCGCTCGATAGCCTGGGAAGGCGTGGCAACGCGGGACTGATCGCCCAGCGCAGCACCAACCGGACGCACGCCCGGGGTCACAATCAGCGCATCGGGACCCAGCAGCTCACGCATGTCATGAGCCTCCATCGGCGAGCACACGATGCCGTCGATACCGTTGGCCTGGGCGAGCTTTGCCAGACGGGCGGCCTCCTCGGCAACGGGCGACTCGACGCCGATCTCGCTCAACGCATCCTGATTCATGCTCGTGAGCACGGTGATGGCGACGAGCTTGGATCGATCCTCGCGTGCCTCCTCGGCACCCTCACGGCAGGCGGCGAGCATAGCACCCGAACCCAAGCCGTGAACCGAAAGCAGATCCGCACCGGCAAGCGAAGCCGAGCGAGCGGCACCGCGCACCTGATGCGGAATGTCATGGAACTTAAGGTCGAGGAAGACCTTAAAGCCCAGGTCCTTAAAGGTCTTGACGATCTCGGGACCCTCGGCGTAATAGAGCGTCATGCCCACTTTAAGCCAGGCGGCATGGCCCGAAAGCTCATGGGCGAGCTCGAGCGCACGCTCACGGTCGCAGTCGAGGGCGACGATAACGCGGTCGCGGGCATCGGTCTCTAGCATTCGAAAGCACCTACCAACTCGTTGATGTCCTTCACGCC
>CABUMZ010000215.1 GCA_902492825.1 uncultured Collinsella sp. | reverse complement strand
GGCCACGTGACCAGATGCCAGATCGCACACGTGGATGTAATCGCGCACGCCGGTGCCGTCGGGGGTGGGGTAGTCGTTGCCAAAGACCTGAACGGCCTCGAGCTTGCCCACGGCGACCTGGGCGACATAGGGCACCAGGTTGTTGGGGATGCCCTTGGGGTCCTCGCCGATCAGGCCCGACGGATGGGCGCCGATGGGGTTGAAGTAACGGAGCAGCACGACGTCCCACTCGGGGTCGGCGGTGTGGACGTCCATAAGGATCTGCTCGATCATCCACTTGGTCCAACCATAGGGGTTGGTCGCGGGCTTCTTAGGATCCTCCTCGGTGACGGGCGGGTTGTCCGGGTCGCCGTAGACGGTCGAGGAGCTCGAGAAGATGATGGACTTGCAGCCATGGTTGCGCATGACGTCGATGAGCACCAGGGTGTTCTCGATGTTGTTGTGGTAGTACTCGACGGGCTTGCTCACTGACTCGCCGACGGCCTTAAAGCCGGCAAAGTGGATGACGCGGTCGATCTGATGGGTATCGAAGATCTTGTTCATCGCATCGCGGTCGAGCACGTTGGCCTCGTAGAAGGTGAGGTTCTTGGCGGCCTCGTCGCCCACGATGGTCTTGACGCGGTCGACGGCGACGGCGCTGGAGTTGGAGAGATCATCGACGATGACGACCTGGTAGCCACCCTCGAGCAGCTGAACGACGGTGTGCGAGCCGATAAAGCCGGCGCCACCGGTAACGAGGACGCAGGTGTCTTTGGGGTCGAGTGCTTTGGACATGTAGTCTCCTATCGAATCAGGAACACTTCTAGAGGGGAGTATAGCGCAGGCAGGGACGCCCAAATCGTGCGCTGTAGGAAAAGCGGAGGATTGTGCTAACGTACTCATCAGAAGAGCTTGCGTACGCATAACCTGATCTTTGACATTTGCTTACGAGCCGCTGACCTTGTAGTTTCCTGCCGTTCGTGGAAATCGTTGGGACGCGCCATATGTACGCTAATATGTATGAGTTGAGCGACATATAAATAAACATGTAACGGAGTACATATGTCACCAAACAGCGATTCCATCCTTTCCCAGGAGCTCTCGCGCCGCACTGCCCTCAAGGCCCTGTTCGGCGCCGCTTCTGCGGCAGTTCTTTTTGGCCTGCCCGCTCGCGCCCATGCGGCGGAGGCTTCCAAAGAAACAACCGATAAACTGAATGCCGCCCAGGCCCAGCTCGACGAGGTTCAGGCCCAGCTCGACAGCATCGCAAATGAGTATGCGGCGCTGGCCAACAAGAATGCCCAGACCCTCAACGACATCGAGAATGTCCAGGGCAAGATTGACGACACGCAGGCCCAGATCGATGAAAAGAAGGCCGAGCTCAAGAAGAAGCGCAACGACCTTTCCGATCGCGTGGCCGCCAGCTACAAGTCCGGCGGCACGAACATCCTCTCGCTGCTGCTGGCCTCTGGCTCGTTTGAGGAACTCGTCGCTAATGCGCACTATGTTGAGAAGATCAACAAGAGCGACCGCGACGCCATCGAGGACATTCAGACCATCCAGGAAGAGCTCGATGCGCAAAAGACCGAGCTTGAGTCGCAGAAAGCCGACTTAGAGAAGCTCAAGGACCAGCAGACGGCTCAGATGCAGGATATGCAGGCCAAGCAGCAAGAAGTCCAGACCGTGCTGAACGGTCTTTCCGACGACGTCAAGGAGCTCATGGCTCAGCGCGATTCCGAGATCCTCGCTGCTGCCCAGGCCGAGGAGGCCGCTAGGAAGGCTGCCGCTGCCGCGGCTGCCGCGAACAAGAACAATTCCTACTCGGGTGGTTCGAGCTCGGGTGGTGGATCGTACGCGCCCGGAACTCCGCAGCAGAATGCCGGCTCGGGCAAGCAGCAGGCTGTCGTCAACGCGTGCTACTCCACGCCTTCGCCGGGTCAGAACTGGTGCGCGGCGTGGGTCACCAATGTCTTCCGTAACGCCGGCGTTGGCTACTTTGGCGGCAATGCGTGCGACATGTTTAACGCCTGGTGCTATAGCTCCGACCGCTCGGCGCTGCAGGTGGGCATGATCGTGGCCGATTCCTCGCACAGCGGCACGGGTGCTCCGGGCCTTATCTACGGTCATGTGGGTATCTATGTTGGCGGCGGTATCGTTATGAGCAACGAGGGTGCCATTACATCGAAGTCGCTCGATTCGTTTATTAGCTTCTATGGCACTGGCTCTGGCGTGCGTTGGGGCTGGCTTGGCGGTATTGCGCTGTCGTAGCTGCGGTTTGAAGTAAGTTGGTCCGGGTTCGGGGCGCGACACACCGGACTGGGTTATCTGAATAAATATG
>CABUMZ010000214.1 GCA_902492825.1 uncultured Collinsella sp. | reverse complement strand
TCCATGGGAACCTCGCCGTTTTGGGCCTCGACGATCACGGCATCCTTCTGAAGACTGCGCACGATGGCCTTGAGCTCGGCGATCTGCTCGGGCGTTACGGTATCGGTCTTGTTGAGGATGAGCGTGGAGCAGAATTCAATCTGCTGGATGAGCAGGCTCTCGATGTCGTCCTCGTCGATATCCTCGGCCAGCAGGTCGCGGCCGCCGTTGAACTCGTCGTACATGCGGGCGCAATCGACCACAGCCACGATGTTGTCGAGCGCAAGCTTGGGCTCGCCGCCCACCTTGGCCTCGTCGCAGAAGCTCGAGATGGTGTAGGCGATGGGGATAGGCTCGCAAATGCCCGAGGCCTCGATGATGATGTAATCGAAGTTGCCCGAATCGGCGATGCCCTGCAGCTGGTTGGCCAGGTCGTCCGAAAGCGTGCAGCAGATGCAGCCGTTGGTGAGCGGGATGAGGTCATCGGTCTCGGAAAGGCCGCCGTCGGCGATGAGGCTGGCGTCGACGTTGATCTCGCCGATATCGTTGACGATCACGGCGGCGCGGATGCCGCCGTCGTTAGCGAGGATGTGGTTGAGCAGCGTGGTCTTGCCGGCACCGAGGTATCCGGTAAGCATGATGATCTTCACGGGTTTGTTGGGCATGTGCCCTCCTTTGTTAGACATGGCTTACAGTTGAATCTTATGCCAAACGCCTGCTCTTATACCCACGCGCCGGCAAATAACACAAGCTACTCCCAGGCTCCCCAAACATCGGGGCAATAACCGACGGTGGCCTTTTTGCCGTTGCGCACGATGGGCTCGGCCAAGACCTGCTGGTTCTCGAGCAGCTTGTCGAAGCGCTGACTAGGGGTGAGGTGCTGAATGAGCGCGAGCGTCTCCTCGTCCTTGGCTTTGGGGTTGAGCAGCTTGTCGATGCCGCCAACTGCCTGCATCACGCTCGTGAGCTCGCCCTTGCTCATCTCCTTTTCCTTTAGGTCGATAAACTGCACCTTAATGCGGCGCTCCTTAAAATAGCGCTGAGCCTTCTTGGTATCGAAGGACTTTTTGGTGCCGAAGATTTGCACGTTCATATTATGTTCCACCGTTCTAACGAGCGTCGAGGTGACCGCCGCTGGACTTATCGAATGAAGTTGGTCGTTGCTCGATCTGCCTCGGGCGCGTTGATGCCGGCGGCCTGTCCCGCCTCGATGCAGCGCAGGAGCCAGGCCATGTTCTTGCCGATGTTTCGCATGGTGGCAAGGCCTTCGGCGTCCCCATCGGCGTCGCCGGGCACGCGGCCAAACACGTTGTTCCAGTAGGTGGAAGCAACTACGGGCATTTGCTTAATGGTGAAGTACTTGTTAAGCACATCGAAGGTGGTCGACGTGCCGCCGCGACGGGCGACGGCGACTGCAGCGCCGGGTTTGTGCTCAAAGGCTTTGCCTCCGGCATAGAATGCGCGATCGAGTGCCGAGAGGATGCGGCCGCTGGGATGCGCATAGTAGACGGGCGAGCCAAAGACAAAGCCGTCTGCCTGCTCGGCGGCAGCGATGAGCTCGTTCACCACGTCGTCGTCAAAGGTGCAGCGACCGCCGAGCTTGCCGCACTGGCCGCAACCGATGCAATCGCGAATGGGCTTGGCGCCCAGCTGAAACACCTCGGTATCAATGCCTTCTGCATTAAGTTGCTTGGCGACCTCGGCGAGTGCGCGGGCGGTGTTGCCGTTTGCCTTGGGACTGCCATTGACCAAAAGAACCTTCATCACAAACTCCCTCTGCTGTCGGTGACTTCTGCGGAGGATTATCGCACGAGAGGGCAGATGGCGTGGGGCGCGATTCCAGCGACCGCCCATCATACGCCCCGTCTCGATCGGTAGCTTCATCCGAGGGCCAACGGCGGGCTCGCTCACCAGGTACGAGAGGGACACGGTCCAGAGGATGTTGGAGCGCGGGGCCTCATGCAAGCCGATTGTGAGGAGTCTGGGCAGGTCGCCTTCGATGGCGAACTCTGAGGTCTTAGAAGGCGGGCTGCTGTGCGGCTTGAGGAACGATCTCGGCGGGCAGGAAGTGGCGGCGTGGCAGAACTGGCAGTTCGACAAATGCGGAGATCGAAAACTCCGCAGAGGTTTCGCCGGAGGCCAATTGCTTTTCACGCTGCCGTCGCTTGCGGGTGTTTTCAAGCGGGTGAAGCTAGCGGGTCGTCGACACCTTCATGTCCCGCACGATGTAGTTCATAGTGCGGTAAATTTGCATGCGCAGTTTTATCGCGCAGATGAATTCATGATAGGTGAATCTGATCTGTGCCCCCGTCCTGCGGTATGTGACGTAGTCCGGCCTCGCCCCGTTTATATTTCGACCTTAACGCGAGTGCCGCATGTTTAAAACGTATTGGGAATACGTTTGCAAA
>CABUMZ010000213.1 GCA_902492825.1 uncultured Collinsella sp. | reverse complement strand
GCGCAAGGGGCGCTGACGCGGCCCTCCCTCTTACACCACAAAAATTCGCGCCATCCTTAAACCAGTCAGGTTGGCTGCTTTAGGGGGTTGTAGGGGTCGCTCGGACGTCATTTTGGGTGGTTTTGCCTGCTACTAAAATGGTAACAGTACTCATATTTGCCCTTTTTTGCCCACAGACCTTTGAGGGTGCGGCGAAAAGGGCTTGTTTTGATTGTTTGGGGCAGGCACGAGGCGCGGAAACGATGTCTGGAGCGACGGAGCGGCCTGGAATTCATCCGTAGAGGTCTTCATTGGCTGCGCCAGGAGTGTCCCTAACTGCCGGAGGGGGTGTCTGCCGTGGCAGACACCCCCTCCGGATGTGGGAAGTTTGCGCTGCGGGCTACTTGTCGGTGCCCAGCTTGTGCGGCTTGAAGGCAAGCGCATTGACGAGTGCGTCGGTGGCAGACTTGACGGCTGCCGGCTGCGGATCGTTGACGTGATCCTCGGGATGCACGGGCAGGTCCTTCTTGACTGCATCGTGGATCAAGTTGAGGTACTCAGTCACGCCAGTGGTCGATAGATGCGTGCCATCGCCATCGAACAGGTCGTTGCGGTTGGCACTGTATCCGTACCAGTCGATAACGCGCACGTTCTTGTAGCGCGTAGCGGCGTTGGCGATGGCCTGGTTGGTAGAGCCAACCCACGGCTGCGGGCTGCGCGTGTTCACAAACACCACAATACGCTTATCTCCTGCATCGGCCATGATGGCGTCGATCTGGTCGTCGGTTACCAAGCCGTTGGTGCCCAGGGCAAAGACCACGATCTTGCCGGCAAGGTTCTGCTGGATATAGCCCTCAAATGTCGCGCGCCCCGCATCAAACTGGCGGCCCTTTTCGGCATCGATATGGCTGTGCGGGAACACGCCGTCAAAGGTGTCTACGGCACGCAGCGACACGGAGTCGCCGATCATAAGCAGATCGTAGGAGCCATCGGGGAAGCCGTCGTTGTCCTTGTCGGTGTCGTCGGCCGCCTGCTGGTCGGTGGGCGCGGTGTTCTTGGCTTCCTTGTTCAGAACTTCGGCGCCCTCGCCGCTCAGCGCAGACGTCTCGGGCACAAAGATCAGGCCGCCCAGTGCAACGACCAACACGACAGCGCAGGCTGCGCAGACAGGGATGTGCGTGCGTGCCCAGTTGGCGGGCGTGGTGGTGCCATCGCGGAATTCGGCGACGGTGCGCCCAAAGGCGCCCTTCCTAAACGGAGTCTCGATAAAGCGATAGCAGCACTCTGCCACGGCGACCACCAACAACACCTGCAAAATGTACTGCCACCACGGCGTATCGTTGATGTTGGCGACCGGGTTCATGAGGAGCAGCAGCGGATAGTGCCACAGGTAGATGCTGTAGGAGCGCTTGCCAACCCACACGAGTGGCTCGGCGGACAGCGCGCGGGCAACCATTCCCTGGGGCTGCACGCAGGCCGCGATGACCATGAGCGTGAGGATCGAGCACAGCAGCGTGCCTCCGCGATACTGGAAGGCGGTGTAGCCGTTGGTGAGCGCGACCATGGCGGCAAGGCCAACCAGACCCACGACGCCCAACACATCGATGGATGCGGGCGAGGACCAAAAACGCACGAGGGCGCTCGGCTGTGCCGGGGCGGTCTCGGCTGCTTCGTCGGCCTTCTCGCCAGGTTTGCCCTCGGCGTTCTTGCCGTGCTTGGCGGCGCCAGCCAGGCGATTGAGCCCCAAACGATGAGCGAGACGCACCGGCGCCAGGTCGCGATCGGGGATAAAGGCCATCCAGGCACCCAGCAGCAGCGAGAACACGCGGGTGTCGGTGCCGTAGTACACGCGGCTGGGGTCGGCGACAGGGTTGTAAAGCACCATCATGGCTAGGGCAGATACCACGGCAAGGCCCAGAACCACGCGGCGCGTGTTGGGTTTGCTCACATGCATGGATACCATGGCAAACAGCAGCGGCGGCCAAATCAGGTAGAACTGTTCCTCGATGGCAAGCGACCAAAAGTGCGTGAGCGGTGAGGGGTCGCCCAGAGCATTGAAGTACGAGACGTTTTGAGCAATCTGCCACCAGTTGTTAAAGAACAGCAGCGACGGCAAGATGTCGGGGCGCATCTTGGTGAGCATCACGTGGTTGAAGACGGTGCACAGCGCGCAGGTCACCACCACGACGGTTACCACGGCGGGGACCAGGCGACGGATGCGGCGAATCCAGAAGCTCTTAAGGTCGATGCGTCCGGTCTTAGCGACTTCGTTGAGCAGCAAGCGCGTGATCAGATAGCCCGAAAGCACAAAGAAGATCGTAACGCCGAGCAGGCCGCCCTGAGCCCACGTGAGGTTGAGGTGATAGAGCACCACCGCGACGACGGCGAGCGTGCGCAGACCGTCAAGGGCGGGGATGTAGCGG
>CABUMZ010000212.1 GCA_902492825.1 uncultured Collinsella sp. | reverse complement strand
TTTGCCTCTGTTTACCAGCACTTTGTACGCGAAGGTAAAAAAGTTGCCCTACTCATGGCAGGACTGCCCTACAAAGTATCGGCGTTGCTGCGTAACGATTCCGTCTCGTTCCTCAGGCGCTCCCAGTATCATCAGCTTGGACGAATCACTGACGTTGAAATTGCAAACGCGTTTCGCAAAACCGTTGAGGCCGGAGGACGTTCAATCACACCAGAAGCGCTTGAGAATGCTGTGAAGGCCGTCGACGGATTCCCCTAAGGAAGCCGTCCAGCTTATCGGCGGCTTCCCCTACATGATGCAGCTCGTCGGATATCGCACTTGGGATGTTTCGGAGAACTCGCCCCAAATCAGTGCATCCGATGTCCAGCAGGGTTCCCTACTCGCACGCATGGAGCTGCGTGATCGCATTCTCGAAACGACCTATCGAGAGCTTTCCGATAAAGACATTGAGTTTTTACTCGCGATGCTGCCCGATTCTGGCCCCAGCAGGGTCTCGGAGATAGCCAAACGCATGGGCGTCGCCAGCAACTACGCAAGCCAATACAAACGCCGCCTTCTCGAGGACGGCGTCATCGGGGAACGTGGGCGTGGTCTCGTTGGCTTTGACATCCCCGCATTCAGGGAGTTCCTGAGCGAGAAAGTCTCCTAGCACGCGGAGATTGTCCATAAGGACATCAACGCATGGCAATCAGTAATCCTCTTGGTAAGGGAAGTAGGCTTTCCGCCAACGCTGATTGCCATGCGTTCTTCTTGTCCTTAGGCGAGCTTGCGAGCGAGCTCTCGCACCTCTTCCAGCTTGGGCGAGGAGGCCATGCTGTCGCGCTCGGTCATACCGCTGATGGTGACAGTGCCCTGGTCCTCCCACTTGCAGTACGCGCATGTGGACTTGTACATAGCAATCGCCGCATCATAGACGCCCTCGCTGTGGCTATCGAGCAAAAGGGCCGTCTTGGTGAACGGGAAGCCCGTAGCACCGAAAGCGTACAGGCGGTCGATGGCGGCCTTCTCCTGCGCGGTGATATCGAACCAGTAGATGGGCGAAGCGAAGACAACCATGTCGGCGCCTTTCAGCGGCTCAATCACGTTGACCATGTCATCCTTCTGCACACAGGCGCCCTCATGGGTAAAGCAGTACTGGCATCCCAGACAACCAGCAATCTTCTTGCTGGCAACGCGGATGACCTCGACTGTATGGCCGGCCTCGCGCGCGGTCTCGGCAAACGCCTCGACCATGGTGTCGGTATTGGCGCCCTTGCGCGGGCTACCACTCAATACAACGATATTCATAGGAATCTCCCTTCTTCATGCCGCAGGCGCGCGGCACGCATTTCGTTGTAACCAAAACAGATGGAGCTATTCAGTCGTCTGCAGACCACATCTCTTGTTCGTGTTCTCTAGACACAATCTCATTGGCTGATAACTCGTTAACTGTCTTGATTCTCTCTCCGAGAATTGAACAGTAAATCGTTGGCCGCAAAGTGTCGACTGTGGGAAAATTAACTAGAGCTTTCTCCTGCTCGCGTGAGCGTTCGCGTGTATGAGCCTGGCCGAATCGGGCAGGCGCAATATAGATTCACGGAAACCGGCCTACGAACAAGGAGCGCCTTATGTATGGACAGCATGTTGCACCGCAAACCCATAACAAACGGACTGGCCTGTCTATCCGCAACGTCAAGCTTCATGCAGGCGCCAGAGTCGTCGCCTTCGGAGTAAGCATTCTTATGGCAGGGCAGCTTTTGCTACCCTGCGCAGCACTGGCGACCGAAATACCCGAACCCGATGTCGTAGCACCCATCACCTGCGACGAAGTCAACGCGGAAGGCAGCCTCACGGCAACCACTCCCATCGATCATTACTACGATTTGGAGCTACCCCCTGCTTTCGAGTTGGTCCAGAACGAGGCTCTTGTATACGATTTTCCCGACAAACCCGAGGACTTCATCTACGGGCTTAACGACACCGTCCATCTCTTCAAGATCGACACCGATACCGAAAGCCTTATAAAAACCGAGAACCCCAAAGAGGCCAGCGTCTCTATTGCCCTGACCATGATTGACAATCACGTTAGAGCAACCGTAGTCTTTACAGGCAGTTACGCCGACGACCAAATCCCTTACAGGCTGGACCTCAACAGCTCAACCTACCTTGGCACACACGTTGACCGTGACTTCGACAGCGGGCAGGGGATTATGCACGAAACGCGGCACGATTACTACATCCGTTACGTCTTCGACAGTGACGTGCACTTGATTGCAACCGATACGAGCGGTTCCAAACCCGATCCAAGTGTTAAACCGAGCCCAGAGGTCAAACCCGAACCGGAAACCAAGCCCGAGCCCACACCGCAGCCCAAGGCAAAAAAGCCCACGGCAAATCCCGTTTCCACTAAGGCAGTAGCGGCGGTTAAA
>CABUMZ010000211.1 GCA_902492825.1 uncultured Collinsella sp. | reverse complement strand
TCAAGCGGGGTACCGTACAGCGAGAAATCAATATCGCTTTCGGCCTTCCACTCCGCGCACTTGTCGTTCATGCGCTGCATGACGGCCATGGCAAAGGGCGTGCCCTCCTTCTCGGTGTGGCTGTGGCCCGTCATGTACTTAACGCACTCATACAGGCCGGCATAACCCAGACTAATGGTGGAGTAACCGCCCACGAGCAACTTGTCGATCGTCTCGCCCTTCTTCAGGCGGGCGAGGGCACCGTACTGCCAAAGAATCGGTGCGGCATCCGAAAGCGTACCCATCAGACGCTTATGACGGCACAGCAGGGCGCGGTGGCACAGCTCAAGGCGCTCGTCGAAGATCTTCCAGAACTTATCCATGTCCTGATGCGAGCTCAGCGCGACATCGGGCAGGTTGATGGTCACAACGCCCTGGTTAAAGCGACCGTAGTACTTGGGCTTGTTCGGGTCATAGTTCAGCGCGTTGGCCACGTTGTTAAATCCGTTACCGGAGCGGTCGGGCGTCAGGAAGCTGCGGCAACCCATGCAGGTATAGCAGTCGCCGTTGCCCGCGGTCTCGCCCTTCGACAGCTTGAGCTCGCGCATCTTCTTCTCGGAGATGTAGTCGGGCACCATGCGCTTGGCGGTGCACTTCGCAGCCAGCTGAGTCAGGTAGAAGTACGGGGAATCCTCGTGAACGTTATCGTCCTCGAGCACGTAGATGAGCTTGGGGAACGCCGGGGTGATCCACACGCCGGCTTCGTTCTTAACGCCCTCATAGCGCTGACGAAGCGTCTCCTCCACAATCATGGCAAGGTCATGCTTCTCCTGGGGCGTACGGGCCTCATTGAGATACATAAAGACCGTCACGAACGGCGCCTGGCCGTTCGTGGTCATAAGGGTCACGACCTGATACTGAATCGTCTGAACGCCGCGACGGATCTCGTCACGCAGGCGGTCCTCAACAACCTCGCGGACCTTTTCGGGAGATGCGGAAACGCCGAGCTCCTCGAGCTCGCGGGCGACCTCGCCGCGAATCTTTTGACGGCTCACCTCGACGAACGGGGCAAGATGGGTCAGCGAAATCGACTGGCCACCGTACTGGGAGGAAGCAACCTGAGCGATGATCTGCGTCGCGATGTTGCAGGCAGTCGAGAAGCTGTGCGGCTTCTCGATCAGCGTGCCCGAAATAACAGTACCGTTCTGGAGCATGTCCTCCAGGTTCACCAGATCGCAGTTATGCATGTGCTGGGCAAAGTAATCCGAATCGTGGAAATGGATCAAGCCCTCATTATGGGCATCCACGATCTCTTGGGGCAGCAGCACACGCTGAGTCAGGTCCTTGGAAATCTCGCCGGCCATGTAGTCACGCTGAACGGAATTGACGGTCGGGTTCTTGTTGGAGTTCTCCTGCTTGACCTCTTCGTTGTTGCACTCAATCAGCGACAAAATCTTGTCGTCGGTCGTGTTCTTCTGGCGCTTCAGGCTCTGAACATAGCGATAGATGATGTAATGGCGAGCGACCTCGTAGCAGTCGAGGCGCATGATCTCGTCCTCGACCAAATCCTGGATCTCCTCGACCGACACGGTGTGGCCCGCGTTCTCGCATGCCTCGGCGACGTTTTGTGCCGCGTAAACCACCTGGCGGTCGGTAAGACGAGAGCTCTCCTCGACCTCCAAGTTTGCGGCGCGGATGGCATTGACGATCTTATCGATGTCAAAGACAACCTCGGTGCCGCTGCGCTTGATGATCTTCATCCTCTTGCCTCTTTCGCATCGTAGCCTCATCGCGCTTCAGAGCCAAACGATACCCGGCAGGGCTTGCCCCTGTCTTGCGGCGCCGTCGCGCAATCTGTGTTCTCGATAACCATAGGCCCTCATGCGGACAATCCTCGCAGCCAATCAAGGGGCTCGAAGATCTATCCAAATGGGGCGAATAAGGTTCTCGTTCTCTGTCCGCCATCTATCATACGACAAAGAGGCATCTATATCCTGTATTCTTTTTTTAGGTCAAACACAACATATAGTGTTTCAGCAGGTCAAAGCAATTAGTCATTTTGCAGACGCATTAAAAATGAGGGGTTCTTGGGAAGTCGGTAAAACGTTACCAACACGGCTACCTGCATGGCAGTTATAAAACCCCCTTAGTCAAGCCGCTGACAAATCCTACCAAAACCAAGCCGCTCACGCCAAAAGAATCCAAAAGATTATGCTTGACCAACATGTTGCGGTCACGGTCGGCCAGGACGTATGCAATCTGCCGGCACCTCTACGGGGACCTTGGATCAATATTTGGTGGCATATTTGACGGCGTGCTTGGTAGCAAAACAAAACAGCCCAGAGGACATAGCCTCTGAGCTGCGAACATTTGGTGGGCGTTAGAAGATTTGAACTTCTGACCTCTTCCGTGTCAGGGAAGCGCTCTCCCCCTGA
>CABUMZ010000210.1 GCA_902492825.1 uncultured Collinsella sp. | reverse complement strand
CACGCAAAGGAAAGCACTTAATGTGCTTTCCGTCTTGCGCAGGACTGTAGAGCAGCAAACTTCATGCCCTCCGGTCCGCCCCGGGAGCCACTGCTAAGTTATCCCCCGGCATTCAGAAAATCTAAGTGCCAAAAAATAAGATTTTTTGACTCCGTGTTGTATAACCCGCCATTCGTGGGTACCATTCAACGCGTACGCAAACAAAAAGGGTTAATTCGCGTGGTATAACCGCGCGGCCCAAAAAGGAGGAGACAAGCATGTCGTCTTTGAAGCCGCTTGCAGATCGTGTTCTGGTCAAGCCCGACGAGGCCGAGCAGAAGACCGCTTCTGGTCTGTATATCGCCAGCAACGCTCAGGAGAAGCCGCAGCGCGGCACCATCGTTGCCGTGGGCGCCGGCAAGGTCAACGACAAGGGTGAGCGCATCCCCATGGACGTCAAGGTCGGTGACGTTGTCATCTACGGTAAGTTCGGTGGCAACGAGGTCAAGGTCGACGGCGAGAAGTATCTGCTGATGCGCGCCGACGACATCTACGCTGTCGTCGAGGCCTAGTCTCGTCAGAATCTCTGATTCGTCTTTGAACGCGCCCGCCGCATAGGACTCGGAAGCGGCGACGCGAGTCACATTTCTTTTGGAGGATTACCTACCATGGCAAAGAACATTACGTTCAACACCGATGCCCGCGCTAAGCTTGCCAAGGGCGTCAACACTCTGGCCGACGCCGTTACCGTCACCATGGGCCCCAAGGGCCGCTACGTTGCGCTGCAGCGCACGTTCGGTGCTCCGACCATCACCAACGACGGCGTTTCTGTCGCCAAGGAGATCGAGCTCGAGGACAACATCGAGAACATGGGCGCTCAGCTGGTGAAGGAGGTCGCCACCAAGACCAACGACACCGTGGGTGACGGCACCACCACCGCAACCCTGCTCGCTCAGGCCATCGTCAACGACGGTCTGCGCAACGTCGCCGCTGGCGCCAACCCGCTGGCCATCCGTCGCGGCATCGATAAGGCCGTCAACGCCGCCGTCGCCGAGATGAAGAAGCAGGCCAAGCCGGTCGAGACCAAGGAGCAGATCGCTTCCGTCGGTACCATCTCCGCCGGTGACCCCGAGGTCGGCGAGAAGATCGCTGAGGCCATGGAGGTCGTGGGCAAGGACGGCGTCATCACCGTCGAGGATTCCCAGACGTTCGACATTACCATCGACACCGTCGAGGGCATGCAGTTCGACAAGGGCTATGTCTCCGCTTACTTCGTCACGGACAACGACCGCATGGAGGCCGTGATGAAGGATCCGTACATCCTCATCACCGACCAGAAGATCTCCAGCGTTCAGGACATCATGCCCGTTCTCGAGGCTGTCCAGCGCGCTGGCCGTGGCCTGCTCATCATCGCTGAGGACATCGACGGCGAGGCTCTGCCGACCCTGGTCCTCAACAAGATCCGTGGCGCCCTCAACGTCTGCGCCGTCAAGGCCCCGGGCTACGGCGATCGCCGCAAGCGCATCCTCGAGGACATCGCCGTCCTCACCGGTGGCCAGGCTGCCCTGGACGAGCTGGGCGTGAAGGTTGCTGACATCACCGCTGATATGCTCGGTACCGCTAAGTCCGTCACCATCTCCAAGGACAACACCGTCGTCGTCGGTGGCGCTGGCTCCAAGGAGGCCATCGACGCTCGTATCGCTCAGATCAAGGGTGAGATGGAGAACACCACCTCTGACTTCGACCGCGAGAAGCTCCAGGAGCGCCTGGCCAAGCTCTCCGGTGGCGTTGCCGTCATCAAGGTCGGCGCTGCTACCGAGTCCGAGCTCAAGGAGATCAAGCATCGCGTCGAGGACGCCCTGCAGGCTACCCGCGCTGCTGTCGAGGAGGGCATTGTCGCCGGTGGCGGCGTCGCCTTCATGGATGCTGCTCCTGCGCTCGACGCTGTTGAGCTTGACGACCCCGAGGAGAAGATCGGTGTCGACATCGTCAAGAAGGCTCTGACTGCTCCGGTTGCTACCATCGCCAAGAACGCTGGCTTTGAGGGCGCTGTCGTGGTCGACAAGGTTGCCGAGCTGCCCGCCGGCCAGGGTCTCAACTCTGCCAACGGCGAGTGGGGCGACATGATCGAGATGGGCGTCCTCGACCCCGTCAAGGTCAGCCGCGTCACCCTGCAGAACGCTGCTTCTGTCGCCAGCCTGATCCTCATCACCGAGGCTACCGTCTCCGATGTGCCCAAGAACACTCAGCTTGAGGACGCTATCGCTGCTGCTACCGCTGGTCAGCAGGGCGGCGGTATGTACTAAGGCCGACAAGGTCTAGAACTCCCACCGGGAATCCGGGGGCGGGACGGGGCTTCTCTCCGGAACGTCCTCGGACATGCAAAGAGGCTCCGCATCGCGCTTCGCGCTGCGGAGCCTCTTTGCGTCCTGACGCTCCTATTTGGCAAGGTGTTTTTTAGAATCCATTTTGCGCTCGGCCTCGA
>CABUMZ010000209.1 GCA_902492825.1 uncultured Collinsella sp. | reverse complement strand
GTCGCATCAAGGGCCTGCTCGATTCGGTCTTTACGATTCCTATGGTGCTGCCGCCAACGGTTTGCGGCTTTCTGCTCCTCATGCTGTTTGGCCGCTCGACCGGGGTGGGCCAGTGGCTCATCGCGCACGGCGTCTCGATCGTCTTTACGTGGCCCGCGGCGGTGATATCTGCCGTGGTGGTGTCGTTTCCCCTGGTCTACCGTACGGCGCTCGGAGCCTTCGAGAGCCTCGACACGCAGATGCTCGACGCCGCGCGAACCTTGGGATGGTCCGAACGTCGCATCTTTGCCAAGCTCATGATGCCGCTCGGCTGGCCCTCCATCGCCGCCGGCACGGTGCTCGCCTTCGCGCGTGCCATGGGCGAGTTTGGCTGCACCCTGTTCTTTGCGGGCAACTATGCCGGCATTACCCAGACCATCCCCATCGCCATCTACTTTGAGTGGATGGGCGGCAACACGTCGGTGGCTCTCTTTTGGGTTGTCGTCGTGATCGCCTTTAGCTTCTTGGTCATCCTGTTTATCAACATGTACACGGCGCACTCGCAAAAGTATCGCGAGCGGGGCCTTTCCCGCGCGGAGCGCAAGCAGGCCAAAGATCTCGCCGGACAGGGCGATTCGCTCGACCCAGTCGGCGGCGATGCGCTGCGCATCGATCGCGAGGCGTTGGCCGAGCTTATGCGCGATGACACGGTCGCAAAGGGAGGTCGATAGGCCATGTCGCTCGTTCTGGATATCAAAAAGCGCTATCCCGGGTTTATGCTCGACATGCAGCTTGAGGCCGGCGAGGATCGTGTGGCGCTGCTCGGTGCCTCGGGTTGCGGCAAGAGCTGTACGCTGCGCTGCATCGCCGGCGTGGAGACGCCCGACGAGGGGAAGATCGTTGTCAACGGCGTGACCTTTTTTGACTCGGCGGCGGGCATCAACCTGTCGCCCCAGGAGCGAAAATGCGCCCTGCTGTTCCAAAACTATCAGCTGTTTCCCAACATGACGGTGGCCGATAACGTATGCGCCGGTGTTAAGGATGCGGGCGACGCAGCCGCGCGTAGGCAACTTGCCGAGCGCTACCTGGGTATCTTCGGTCTGGCCGATTTTGCCGACCGCTATCCCGCGCGACTCTCGGGCGGGCAGCAGCAACGCGTGGCGCTTGCTCGCATGGTGGCGGCGCATCCGGGCATTTTTATGTTCGACGAGCCCATGAGCGCGCTCGATTCCTATCTTAAGAGCGCCCTCGAGCAGAACATGCTCGACCTGTTCGATGTATGCAACCGCACCGTGCTCTACGTGAGTCACGATATCGACGAGGCGTGCCGTCTGTGCGAGCGCATCTGCGTGATGCACAACGGGCATGTTGAGGAGATCGGCTCCATCGAGGACGTGGTTCGCCGTCCGCAGACGCTGGCGGCGCTGCGCCTGACGGGGTGCAAGAACACAAGCCGGGCGCGCAAGATTGGCGACGAAGAAGTTGAGGCCCTCGACTGGGGCATGACCTTTAACGTGGGTCGCGAGGTTCCCGATAATGTGGCGTACCTGGGCATTCGCGCGAGCTACTTCCATGTGGACAACCGTGCCGAGCGGGGTCGCAACAGCTACGACCTGCACGTGGCGCGCGTGAGCGATTCGCGTTTTGAGCGTCTGGTGCTGCTGGACGTGCCGCGTGCTGATGCGCCAACGCGTCTGCAGTGGAAGGTCAACAAAGTGGGCGTGCCTGTCGACGAGCTGCCGCAAGCAGGCGAGACGCTGCGCATGCACTTCGATGCGAGTAGGATCCACCTGGTTTGTCGATAGCGCCGGGTAATGCCGTCGGGGATATAAGCCTCGGCGGCTTTGTCTTGTCGCTCGCCGAATGAGGGATGATAAACTCTTGTCAATCAAGATAATCTTTTATTAAACGACGGTACACGACGCTGTCGTACGAATGTCAACGGTGTTCGCATGGTCGATGACCGCTGATATAGTTGCCTTCGATAAGAAAAAAGGAGGGTGCGCACATGCCGCAGACGACATACATTCGCCGCGTTGCCGCGCGTGCCCTATATATGGCCCGGAGCCGCATATGAGCAGGTATGTTCACGGCTCCGGGAGAGACGACGCACAACTAAATAATCAGCTGCAAAGCAGGTTCCCCAAAATTCCGGGTTTTCGCGCGGCTGGGTTTTCGCCACCCACCGTGCAGCAATACCGTAGCTATCCGTTTTTGGTTCGAGAGGGGAACCGTCATGGCTGAAGAATTCGATTTCCATCCGATGTGGGAGAGCCTCGGCATGAATCTTGCCGACCACGACATGCTGCTGGGCGCCGTGGGCCAGATGTACGGCGATATGTTCCTGACGCAGAACAATCGTCCCAAGTCCACGTCCTACCTGGATTTTGTCGCCACCAACATCCACAGCGGCCGTATTAAGGAGATGCTCGACAAGAAGGAGGCCGGCGAGGCCACCAAGATCGTGGGCTCGTTCTGCGTGTACGTGCCCGAGG
>CABUMZ010000208.1 GCA_902492825.1 uncultured Collinsella sp. | reverse complement strand
TAAACCCGCTCTGCGATCTCGTGGATGAGGTAGTCGGTCTTTTCCCAGCCCAGGCACGGGTCGGTGATCGACTTACCAAAGACACCGCCATCGACCGGCTGGTTGCCGTCCTCAAGGTAAGACTCGATCATAAAGCCCTTGACCAGCTTGGAGATGGACTCGTTGCGGCGGCAGCTGTCGAGCACCTCCTTGCAGATGCGGTACTGCTCCAGCGGGCGCTTGCCCGAGTTGTCGTGGTTGCAGTCGATGACCGCCGCCGGGTTGGCGTAGCCGGCATGCTCGGTATAGCGCTCGGCCAGGCGCTCCAGGTGCTCGTAGTGGTAGTTGGGGTAGGTGCGACCGTCGAGACCGATGTAGCCACGCATGACGGCGTGTGCGAGCGGGTTGCCGTCGCACTCAACCTCCCAGTTGCGGAAGATGAAGCTTTGATGTGCCTGGGCGGCGTAGATGGAATTAAGCATGACGGTGGTGGAACCGGCGGTGGGGTTTTTCATGCCGACGGGCACCGAAATGCCGCTCGACACCAGGCGATGCTCCTGGTTTTCGACCGAGCGCGCGCCCACGGCAACGTAGCTCAGCAGGTCGACGAGGTACTGGTAGTTGGACGGGTAGAGCATCTCGTCGGCGGTAAAGAAACCGGTCTCCTCGATGACGCGCAGGTGCATGTGGCGAATGGCTTTAACGCCTTCGAGCAGGTCATCGGGCGCCTCGGGGTCGGGGTTGTGCAGCAGACCCTTGTAGCCGGTGCCCTTGGTGCGCGGCTTGTTGGTGTAGACACGCGGAATGATGATGAGCTTGTCCTTGACCTCTTCGGCGACCTTGGCCAGTCGGTTCATGTATTCAAGCACCGAGTCCTCGCGGTCGGCAGAGCACGGGCCGATGATGAGCACTTTGCGTGCGTCCTCGCCGGTAAAGACCTTGGCGACCTCGGCGTCGAATGCCTGCTTTTTGGCGGTAAGCTCGGCGGAAAGCGGCATTTCCTCGCGGATCTCCATGGGGATCGGCAACCTGCGCTTGAATTCCATGGCCATATGGGGCCTCCTTTATCAATTAACGGCAACAATTGGCGAATTCTCGAATGCTCGGCATTATCCGCTGTCGCACGCTAAAGTGCAAGTGAAACCTGCCGAAAAGGGACAGGTTTATTTTGGTCGGTTTTATCTGGGGAAATGTCGGCGCTCGCCGGAAGGGGAGGGCCAACGTACGGCACGCTGGAGCAAGTTGGATCTTCTGCGGCATACCCTGTGGACAAAAAATGGCAAATATGAGTACTGTTGCTAGCGTAGTATCATATCGATCTTACAAGATAATAGACACAACAGTAAATATGTTCATTAACGTTGGCACACAGAAGCATGCTACCGGGCATTTTGATCAATTTGAAGGCATGTCTAGGCCGCAATGAGGTCGTTTGGGGCAGTTTTGGCTGTTACTAAAAAGGTGACAGTACTCATATTTGCCATTTTTTGTCCACGGGGCCTTGAGGGAGGGCGTCAATCAGGTCCCAGGGGAGGCGGTTCGAGGGCCGCAGAGCAAAAACGGGGGCGCAGGTTGTCCTGCGCCCCCCGTTTTCTGGGCATTGCGGTTGTTTGCCGCCGGTTGTTACGCCGCTTCGTCGAACTGCGAGTTGTACAGGTCGGCGTAGAAGCCGCCCTGGGCGAGCAGCTCGTCGTGCGTGCCCTTCTCGACGATGTCGCCGTCGCGAATTACCAAGATCACGTCGGCGTTGCGGATCGTGGACAGGCGGTGCGCGATGACAAAGCTGGTACGGCCCTGCATCAGCGCATCCATGGCGCGCTGAATGAGCTCCTCGGTGCGGGTATCGACGTTGGATGTCGCCTCGTCCAAAATCAGCGCCGGACGGTCGGCCAAAATGGCACGGGCAATGGTCACGAGCTGGCGCTGACCCTGCGACAGGTTGGTGCCCTCCTCGTTGATCATAAAGTCGTAGCCACCGGCGAGCGTATGAATAAAGTGGTCGCAGCGTGCGGCGCGCGCAGCGGCCTCGACCTCGGCATCGCTCGCGTCGGGGCGTCCGTAGCGGATGTTCTCGCGGATGGTGCCGTTAAACAGCCAGGTATCTTGCAGCACCATGGCAAACTCGCCGCGCAGCGCCGCGCGGTCCCAATCGCGCACGTCGACACCCTCGACGCGCAGCGAACCGCCGTCCACGTCGTAGAAGCGCTGCAGCAGCTTAATGAGCGTGGTCTTGCCAGCGCCGGTGGGACCGACGATGGCGATGGTCTGGCCGGGCTGCGCCTCGCAGCTAAAGTCGTGGATGATGGTCTTGTCGGGCGTGTAGCCAAACTTCACATGGTCAAACTCCACGTGGCCGGGGCGCTTCTCGGGAATCTGCGCGTCGGCCTTCTGCTCCTCCTCGGGCGCGGCCAGGAACTCAAACACGCGCTCGGTGGCGGCGGCCATCGACTGCATCGTGTTGCTCACGTTGCCCAGCTGCTGCACGGGTTGCGTAAAGTTGCGAACGTACTGGATAAAGCTCTGGATGTC
>CABUMZ010000207.1 GCA_902492825.1 uncultured Collinsella sp. | reverse complement strand
GCAGCTGCTCGGTCACGCCGCGGGCGGTGATGGCGATGGTGGCGCCGGGGCGGACGATGCTCTCCCAAGCGATGTCGTAAACGCTATCGTACAGCTCGTCGGCATCCTGCGCCTCAAAGCGCCCGAGTACCACGAACACACGGCTCGCCAGGCGTGACCACAGACAGGCGCGGTAGCCTTCTTCGAGCTCGCCCTCAAACGTGGCGCGGCCCTTCAGCCGGCGAACATGCGAAAGCCCGAGGCGTTTAAGCTCATCGGCGAGTGCGGACTCAAAGCCCTCGGGGCAGCTTGCGTAAAATTCCATGGGTGACCTCTCTGGTTGCGTCGCTCCATTATATGATGGATACTTCGTTTACTCTCGCCCCCGAAAGGAACCCATATGATTGATGCGTGCCCCGATTCCGCCGTGCTCTTTTTTGACGTGGACGGCACGCTGACGTCGTTCGATCCCGACAACATGACCGACAAGGACTTTTCGGCGGTTCACCCCTCGCAGGCGGTCGTCGAGGCGTTTCATCGTCTGCGCGACGCGGGACACCATGCATTTATCTGCACGGGTCGTCCCTTGTGGCTGATTGCCGATGGCCTGCGCGCGCTGAACCCGGCGGGTGTCGTTGCCATGGCGGGAGCGACGCTCGAGGTCGAGGGCCGCGTGGTGCATGAGGACTGCTTTGACGAGGACGTTATTGAGGAGCTTGCGCGCCGTATGGCCGCGGCAGGGATTGAGGCCTTTTTCGAGACCAACGTGGCTACTTTTGCCCTGGAACCCGCGGGTGTTGAGCAGTCGTCTCTGATCGGCACTTCTGTGGTGCACAGCACCGAGGAAATGCGCGTCGACGGCAGTCTGCGCGTGGGCAAGGTATGCCTCAGTGTGCCCAGTTTGGCTCGCGTGGCCAACGATGACGGCTTTATCGATCGCGAGTTTGAGCTGTGCAACACCGGTGGCCAGAATCGCGAGCTGAGCCCCAAGGGCATTGACAAGGGCGTGGGCGTGGCGCGAGCGCTGGAATACCTGGGTCGCACCGGCAACGCGCGCACCTTTGGCTTTGGCGATTCCGGCAACGATCTGGGTATGCTCGCCGCTGTCGAGACGGCCGTGGCCATGGGCAACGCTATGCCCGAGGTCAAGGCGCTCGCCGACTACGTGACTGATGATGTCGCACACGACGGCACCGTCACAGCGATGCAGCATTTCGGCCTCATCTAATGAATCCCACGTTCTGACGTTTGCTCAAACTGCGACTCTTTGCTTTTGCATGCTCAATCGATTTATCAATCCAAACACTGAGGTGTTTATACCGTTCGTCGAGAAGATAAAAAACCGCAGCTCACGCCTTGATAAACGTAGGTAAAGTGTTTAGCAGTTTAACGCCCATGTGCAAGCGAAAGGAATCAGGCAGATGGCAATCAAGGTGTTCGCTGACGGTGCAAACCTCGAGGGCATGCTCGACATGTACGAGAACGGCAACGTTCAGGGTTTCACGACCAACCCGTCCCTTATGAAGAAGGGCGGCGTGACGGATTACCGCGCGTTTGCCAAGGAGGTCCTGGCCCACATCACCGATGTGTCCGTCTCGTTTGAGGTCTTTGCCGACGACGTCGAGACCATGGAGGTCGAGGCGCGCGAGATCGCTACCTGGGCCGAGAACGTCTACGTCAAGATTCCGTGCGTGACTACCAAGGGCGAGTCCACCGCCGAGCTGGTGCGCAAGCTTTCGGCCGACGGCATCAAGGTCAACGTCACCACCATCTTTACGCCTACGCAGGTTGATGAGATGGTCGAGGCCGTCGACGCCGAGACGCCGTCCATCATCTCGCTCTTTGCCGGCCGCATCGCCGATACCGGCGTCGACCCCATTCCGTTTATGACGGAGTCGGTCAAGAAGGCCGCCGCAAAGCCCAACTGCGAGGTCCTGTGGGCGTCCACGCGCGAGCTCATCAACATTTACCAGGCCGAGGCCTGCGGTTGCCAGATCATTACGGTGCCCAACAGCATCCTGGCCAAGCGCAAGAACATTGGTCGCGACCCGTACGAGGTCTCGCTCGATACCGTGCGCGGTTTTGCCAAGGATATCGCGGCGCTCGGTTTCCATATCCTGCCGTAGCGCGAACACCGACTGTACCGTGGGCTGTTCGCCCCGGCCTTTCCTTCCCCTATCGCTCACGCGCTCCGCGAGGGTCGCGCTAGGCAAAGGAAAGGCCGGGGCTGCCGGCACGAGCTTGCCAGCAAGTTGGCGATTGGCTTCCATATCCTGCCGTGGGCAAAGGTACCCCCGCCTGCGCCGTGCAAAATTGAGAGTATTCAGCAAGGTAAAGGTCTTTATCAGTTAACCGAAGCATGGAACGGCCCCCGTTTTGGCTCTGACGACGCTAAAACGGGGGCTGTTTTTTGCTTTTTCGTCTCTGAGGGGCATCCGGAACGGTGGAATTTGCAGAATACTCGCGATTTTGCACATCGCTACAGGGGGTACCTGATGGCGCGAATTTTTGTGGTGTAAGAGGGAGGGCCGCGTCAGCGCCCCTTGCGC
>CABUMZ010000206.1 GCA_902492825.1 uncultured Collinsella sp. | reverse complement strand
GAGTTCCGCACGAACAGGAGGCCACTTAATGTGGCCTCCGTCGTGAGCAGGACTGTAGAGCAGGAAAGTTCATATGCGGCCGCTGGCGCCCGGGCAGCGTCGGGGACCGCACCCGTACGACTACAGCGTCATGTTTGGATCGGCGTCGACGTCGAACGGCGAGATTTCACCTCGGTCGAATTTACGGCGGGCGACCTCCGCGATCATGGCTGCGTTATCGGTACAGGCAGACAAGGGCGGCACCGTTACGCGAATCCCCTGACGCCCAAGCTTCTTGATCATCATCTCGCGCAGATGCGGGTTGGCCGAGACGCCGCCACCGATGCAGTATTCCTTGCATCCGGTAGCGTGCAGTGCGTTTTTGGCCTTCTTGTACTGCACGTCAAAGACAGCTGCCTCAAACGAAGCTGCCAGATCGGGCAGGTGAATCGTGCGCCCGGCCTTGGTCTCCTGTTCAATGTAGAGCGTCACAGCGGTTTTAAGGCCCGAAAGCGAGAAGCGATAGTCTCCTCTGCTGTTAAGCGCACGGGGGAAATCGATCGCCTTGGGGTTGCCCGTCTCGGCCAGCTTGGAAATGATGGGGCCACCGGGATAGCCCAGACCCAATGCCTTGGCTACCTTGTCGAATGCCTCGCCCACAGCGTCGTCGAGCGTCTCACCGAGCACCTCGTAGTCGCCCCACGCCTTCACGTGCACGAGCATGGTGTGCCCACCCGAGACAAGCGTGAAGATAAACGGCGGTTTGAGGTCGGGTTGCGCCAGCAGGTTGGCAAACAGGTGCCCCTCCAGATGGTTGACGCACACGAGCGGCTTGCCGGCAGCGTAGGCAAAGCCCTTGGCGAAGGCGACGCCAACCACGAGCGCGCCCACCAGGCCCGGACCCTGTGTCACGCCCACGGCGGCAAGCTCGCTGGGGGCAATGGCTCCATCCTCAAGACCAAGCGATGCTGCGGCATCCTCGAGCGCCGCATCCACGACACTCACAATCACCTCGACGTGTTTGCGCGAGGCGATCTCGGGCACCACGCCGCCAAAGCGGGCGTGAAAATCAATCTGCGTCGACACCTGGTTGGCCAGCATATTGCCATCCGCATCGATAATCGCCACGGCCGTCTCGTCGCAGGAGCTCTCGATAGCGAGCACTAGGCGGCGGCGCTCAATTTCGGCACGCTCCCCCTCGGAGCGCCCGGGCGCAGGCAGCGGCCATACGCGCTGCTCTGCCGCCGTCGGCTCGGGCGAAGCATTGTCGACCGGAAGCACGAGGGGCAGCGGAGCCGTCATGACGATGGCATCCTTGCCGGCACCATAGTAGCCGCGGCGCCGTCCTGCCTCGGTAAAGCCCAGAGCGTTATAAAGCGCGATCGCTCCCTCGTTGCCGTCCTCGACCTCGAGCGAAGCCGTGGTGCAGCCGAGCATCTGGGCATCATAGCTCACGTGCGACAGCAGCTTGCGGGCAATGCCCTCACGGCGATGTGCCGGGTCGACGGCGACATCCAGAATCTGCACATCACCGTCCACGACCATACCGCCGGCAAGGCCCAGCAGTTTGCCGTCGTCGTGTGCCACCCACCAACTACGCGGCGCAGCGACGTCCTCGCCCAGTTCGGACAGGAACATGCCCGGCGTCCACGCCTCGTGTCCGGCACCTTCAAAGCAGGCAGCCTCTAGCGCGCTCGCGCCCTCGGCATCCGCCGCGCCCATGGGACGGAACTGCAGATGACGACCGGCGAGCTCATCGGCAACGCCCGTAATTTCGCTCTGCGCACTCTCGGCAAGACCAAGACGCTTGCGCTCGTTTTCCTCGGCATCCGAAAGGCGCGTGTAAATCGGCAGGACGCGAGCCGGATCGCCGTCACCCGCAGCGTGCGCGAGCAGCAAGCCCTCGCCCGAAGGCCACCACAGGTCGCGCTCCACGCAGCGAGCGGTCTCGTCCCCACCCAGCAGCTTGCCATAGCGCACGAGACCGTCACCGGTCAGCTGAACCTGGTCCCAGTCCGCCGCTTGGCGCCACTCATCGAGCGCCACGGCGGCCTTGACCACGTGTTCGCGCTCAAATTGACGCTCGGGACCCTCATCGACCAGCATATACAGCGCCGGATATACCTCACCGCGCATAGCATCGGCCAAGATACCAAGCTTGCCGCGCACGCCAGCCTTCCACGCCGTCCAAGCGCAAGCGTCGAGCGTCGACACGCCCAGCAGCGGAACATTGGCACCACGCGCGAGGCCCTTGGCAGTGGAGATGCCGATGCGCACACCCGTAAACGACCCCGGGCCGCGACCGACCACGTAGCAACCAACATCGCTGCGATCCAAACCGGCCTGAGCCAGCACGCCATCAACGGTATTCACGAGCTCAACGTTGGCGTGACGGCGACACATGTGGTCGCCACTCACGAGCTTCGTCTCGCCCGTCTGCCAATCAATCCAGCTTGCCGCACAGGCAAGCATGTCGGTCGAGGTATCGAGCGCCACCACCAGCGCGTTGTCGTTATGCAAGCTCATCTTGTACAGCCTTATCAATCAAATGGG
>CABUMZ010000205.1 GCA_902492825.1 uncultured Collinsella sp. | reverse complement strand
CTATTCGGGCGACCTGAGCTACGCCGCCTCGCGTTATACCGAGGCCAAGCTCTCCCCCATCAGCGCCGAGATCTTCAAGGACATCGACAAGGACCCGGTCGACTTCGTCGACAGCTACGACGGTGCCATGAAGGAGCCGCGCCTGCTGCCCACCACGTTCCCCAACATCCTTGTCTCGGCCAACAAGGGCATCGGCGTCGCCATGGCGTCCGACATCTGCGGCTTCAACCTCAACGAGGTCTGCACCGCCACGATACATTACCTCAAGGATCCCGACTGCGACCTGCTCGAGTATATGCCCATGCCCGACTTCTCGACCGGCGGCGAGATTATCTACCGCCGCGAGGAGATGGAGAAGATCATCGAGACCGGCCTTGGCAGCTTCCAGATTCGCTCCCGCTGGCGTTGGATTCCCGAAGAGCGCATCATCGAGGTCTACGAGATTCCCTACACCACTAAGACCGATGTCATCATCGAGCGCATCGTCAAGCTCTCCAAGGAGGGCAAGGTCAAAGAGATCGCCGACATCCGCGACGAAACCGACCTCTCGGGCTTGCGCATCGCCATCGACCTTAAGCGCGGCGTCGACCCCGACAAGCTCATGGCCAAGCTCTATCGCTCGACCACGCTGCAGGATTCGTTCTCGTGCAACTTCAACGTGCTGGTCGATGGTTACCCTCGCGTTATGGGCGTGCGCCAGATCCTGCACGAGTGGGTCAAGTGGCGTATTGAGTCCACGCGTCGCCGCATTAACTTTGACCTGGGCAAAAAGTCCGAGCGCCTGCACCTGCTGCACGGCCTCGAGGCGATCCTGCTCGACATCGACAAGGCGATCGCCATCATCCGTGGCACCAAGCTCGAGGCCGAGGTCGTGCCCAACCTTATGCGCGGCTTCGACATCGACGAGACCCAGGCCGAGTTTGTTGCCGAGCTCAAGCTCCGCAACATCAACGAGGAGTACATCCTCAACCGCACCAAGGACATCGCTAAGCTTGAGGGCGAGATTGCCGAGCTTGAGGAGATCCTCTCCAGCGAGGAGAACATCAAGAAGGTCATCAGCGACGAGCTGGCCGCGGTCAACAAGAAGTATGTGATGCCGCGCCGCACGGGCAGGATCGAGCCCCATGAGGTTATCGAAGTAAGCTTGGAGCCCGAGGTCGAGGAGTACCCGGTCACCATCATGCTCTCGCGCGATGGCTACCTTAAGAAGATGACGGACCGCGTACTCAAAAAGGCGACCACGCTCAAGTACAAGGACGGCGACAAACCCTTTATCGAGTTCCCGTCCTCCAACACGCACGAGCTGCTCGTGTTTACCAACAAGAGTCAGGTGTACAAGTGCAAGGTTGCGGCGTTTGAGGACACCAAGTCGGCCCAGCTGGGCTCGTACCTGCCGACCGATCTTGAGATGGAACCCGACGAGAGTGTCATCTGGGTCATCGACCCCGAGGACTACAAGGCCGACGTGCTGTTCGTCTTTGAGAACGGCCGCGTGGTGCGCGTCGCGCTTTCTGGATACGTCACCAAAACCAACCGCAAGCGCCTCAAGAACGCCATCTACGGCGGCAGCAAGCTGCTGTATGCCCAGGTGCTCAACACAGATCGTGACATCGCGCTGGTTTCGAGCGACTACCGACTGATGAACTTCAACACGTCGCTGCTCAAGACCAAGACGACCACCAACACGCAGGGCGTCCAGGCCTTTACGGCCAAGAAGGGCCGCTCGGTCACCACCGTCGGCACGACCGAGGAGATTCTTGGCGCCGGCGTCTCGGCCGAGAAGTTCACCGCGCAGAGCCTCCCCTCAGCCGGTGCCCTCATGAAGGAAAACGACATGCCGAGTCTGTTTGACTAGGTACCACGGCAACGAGACCGTTAGATACTTCGCAAAGCGACGAGGCCCGGAGCGCAACGGCATTGCGCCCGGGACTCGTCGTTTTTCTTCTCAACTATTTCTTAACGCAGATTAATTGATTTCTGCTTATTTTTCTGCGTTAAAAAATGTCAGCGTCACTGCTTCGATGCCCTTTGGTCGGTCGTTAGCAAAACTTGCAAAAATTAGCAAAACTTGCAAAAATTAGCAAAACTTGCAAAGGAGACACCATGGAGTACAGCAAGAACCCCTTTACCCCGACGTTCGGAAGTATCCCTCCCTTTCTAGCGGGTCGCGAGCATATTCTGCGTGACATCAACCGTGGTTTTATCAACGGCCCGGGAGATCCAAACCTGTCGACTATTTTTACGGGCGCAAGGGGAACGGGCAAGACGGCGCTTCTCTCGCTCCTTTCAGAAACGGCGCTTGAACACGGTTGGATCGCAGCAAATGTCTCCGCCATGCCAGGCATGCTCGAAGATATTATCGAGCGAACCAAAGAAGCCGCAGATAGCTACCTCTCACAGCCTCATGCGCGCATAAACGGCGTTCAAATTGGTCCAGTGGGCATCGATTGGACATATGCTCAAGAGGTCCAGGGCAACTGGCGCACACGCATGAATGGCATCTTTAAGCAACTCGAAAAACATGACATCGGACTTCTCATTACCATCGATGAAGTCACCGTCGATCTC
>CABUMZ010000204.1 GCA_902492825.1 uncultured Collinsella sp. | reverse complement strand
CCCTTGCCGATTTTCTCGGGGTCTCCAATCTGATCGACCTTGACCACATAGTCCACATACTGCTGAGAGATAGATGTCGGCAGACAGGGGTATTCAACAAGATTATCTGTCACGACCACAACGCAGCCTGCGTTGTGCGCATCCACAAAGGCGTAGCCAAGGGAACCACAGGCATTGGGGCCGACCTGTCCCGTGCAGTTGCCGTAATCATCAGAGGCGGACGCGCCGATGAACGCGACATCGATTTGCAGCTCACCCGCCTCGATGGCGCGGGGGCGTGCACCGTGAGTGCGCAGAATGACGGGATTTTCCATCTCGCCAGCCAGCACGGCGTCGCCAAGCTGGCCGCGGATACCGCTGGCCTCGATGCGGTCAATCGTACCGTCGCAAACAAAGTCTACAATGGAGGGATTCTTGATGTTAACAACGGCACTGGGGGCAAAGCGCAGGTGTTTGATGTCAAGTTCGCGGATGGCCGTAAGTACTTGGACAATGACCATATCGCCCTCGCGGAACGAGTGGTGGAACGAAATGGTCATACCGTCACGTAGGCCCGAGGCCTTGATGGCGGCCTTCAAATCGGGCAGGAGCTTGGTATCGCCGGGGATGCGATGGCCCATGATGCGCTTGGTCACGACTGTTTCCTGCGGCGCGGGCGTTGCATAAGCGCCCTCATAGGGGCGAACGACGTAATCGCCGATCTTCTCGGGCAATTCGCGGCCCAGACTGTTCTTGATCATTTCTTGACACCTCCAACCTTGATGCCGGCGGCTGCCGCCTTGGCAAGCGTCGTGCGGGCGCGCAGCTCCATCGGCTTATCGACCATGCCGCCGTCGAGCACGCACACGCCCGTATGGTTGCGTGCGGCCTCCTCCAGTGCTTCGAGCACGCGCTTGGCGTTGCGGATCTCCTTTTCCGACGGGGTAAAGCACGCGTTCACCGTGTCGATCTGGCGCGGATGAACGCAGGTCTTGCCGTCGAAGCCCAGCGTGCGGGTCATTTCAAGGTCGTGCTGCAGGCCCTCAGCATCGTTGATGTCGGAAAAGACCGCGTCCTGCGCGGAAATGCCCGCCGCGCGGCAGGCCATGAGAATGGCGTTGCGCGCATAGAAAATTTCCCAGCCGGGCTTGGTGCGCTGGGCGGACATGCTGGCGGTGAAGTCTTCCGCACCGAGCGCCATCGCGGCTACACGGGTGCTCGCCGTGGCGATCGCCTGTGCGTTGATGACACCAAGATAGGACTCGATGTTGCACCAGAGCTTGATGCCGCCGACGGGCAGGCCCGCCTTTTCCTCAATGGCGGTCATCTTCGCATCGATGCGCTGCACCTCCTCGGCGTATTCGACCTTCGGGATGCGGATGGCATCGGGCTGGGCACGCACGGCGGCTTCCAGGTCCTCGTCGAGCTCCCTGGAGTAAATGCCGTTGACGCGGATGAGGATGTACTTATCCTTTGGGCGCTGATACTTCACCGCGTTGTAGACAAGAAAACGTGCCGCATCCTTTTCACCCGCAGACACGGAGTCCTCAAGGTCATAAACAAGGCAGTCTTCATTGTAAAAGCCCGCCTGGATCATTTTGACGGGGCTCGTCCCGCCGGCGTACATAGAGGTACGCATCAGTTCGGATTTAGGCATTCGGATCCTCCTTTCCCCAGTCGTAGGACACCTCCGCCGCGCGGCAGATGGCACACTGCATTCTCGCGCGGATGACAAAGTCGAGCGCGCCCTTATCGACGACCGCAACGACGGCATCGTTCACATCAAAGTCTGCAAGCACCTCGCGGATCGTTGCCTCGATCGCATCGCCGAAGGTCGCCTTCACGTCACTCTGAATATCGATCTCAATCCCCTTTTCCTCGTTGGGGCGGATCATCACCATGATATCGCTGGATTCCATCGTTCCGGCAACGGCCGGTTTTTTGAGTTCCATAGCTGCCTCCCTTTTATGCCTTTGCGCTTTTCTTCATGTATTGGAACAGGCCTCCGGCCTCCATGATGTCGTGCTCCAGATCACTCACCGCGTCACCGTGAAAGGTCTTGCCGTTCGCGATGTTGACGATCTTGCCGGAGCCCATATCAACGTCCAGCATGTCGCCGTCCTTGATATCGCCGTTTTTGATGGCGTCGGAAATGCCCTTGACGAAGAGCACAGGATAGCCGTTGTTGATGGCGTTGCGGTAATAGATGCGCGAGCAGGTCTCAGCCAGCACGCAGGGAATGTCCGCATATTGCAGACAGTAGACCGCGTGCTCGCGGCTCGAGCCGCAGCCGAAGTTCTTGCCCGCGACCACAATATCGCCGGGCTTGACCTCTTTGGCAAAGTTCTCCTTGCCGGGGTAATATTCAAACGCGTACTGCGGCATATTCTTCGGATCGGTCTCGGCGAGATACTTGTTGTGGTAAATGAGGTCGGTATCGACATCGTCGCCGAAGACCCACGCGCGCGCATGGATAGTGCTCATATTCTCTTCTCCTCCTCTCAGCCGAGAATATCTCTCGGGTCGGCGATACAGCCGCGGATGGCAGTGGCCATAGCGGTCATCGGACTCATCAGATAGGTGTGGCTGCCCTTGCCGACCTTG
>CABUMZ010000203.1 GCA_902492825.1 uncultured Collinsella sp. | reverse complement strand
GAGCGACGGCTTGAGGGGCGAGATGGGGTGCTTGGGGCCGGCGCAGCGTCAAGCCCTAAAGGTGGTCTTGGATCAGATCGCAGATGGCTCGGGCGTCGTTGATGTTGATGGCCCGGGTCGCGAAGCCGGCGTCGAAGGCCTGACGCGCCAGGGCTTCGTTGCAGGCAAGGGCCAGCGTGCGACCGTCGACTAGGTCTAGCGAGCTCTTGCCGCGCAGACGGTCAACACCGGAGCGCGCGACGACGATGTTGTCGAAGCCCTCGGTCTTGTAGCCCTCGATGATTACCACGTCGACATCGTTGTAGCGCGACAGCAGCTCGCGCGCGGGCATCTCGTCCTCCTCGCGCGTGTCGGCGTACTCCGCCCAGCGCGTGGCGCAGATAAGGCCCACGTGCTTGGATCCGGCTTGGTGATGGCGCCAGGTGTCCTTAGCGGGCACATCGATATCAAAGCCGTGATGCCCATGATGCTTGAGCGAACCCACGCGCAGGCCGCGGCGAGTGAGCTCGGCTATGACCTTCTCGACGAGCGTGGTCTTGCCCGAGTTTTGGTAGCCGATAAACGCGATCGCGGGGACGGCCGGTGTCGGAGCTGCGGGCGCGACGGCGACGGGTGCGCTTGCGGGCGCGGCGCCGTCAGCGGCCACGGCCTCAACGGCAGCGGCCTGACGCTCTGCGCGATCCCATATGCCCGATCGGCCGCCCTCCTTGTGCAGCAGGCGCACGTCGACGATCTCCATGCCGCGATCGACCGCTTTGCACATGTCATAGATCGTAAGGCACGCAGCGCTCGCGCCGGTCAGAGCCTCCATCTCGATACCAGTCTTGCCCGTCACGCCGGCCGTGACCAGTACGTGAAAGCCAACCTGCCCGTCTGCGCGCGCCAGCGCCCAGCCCTCGGGCACGTCCTCGGCCGGCGTCCCCGCCGCAGCGATGGGCGCAATGTCGCACTTGCTCTTGGTAATAAGCAACGGATGGCACATGGGAATGATGTCGCTCGTGCGCTTGATGGCCATAATGCCCGCCACGCGCGCGCAGGCAAGCACGTCGCCCTTTTTGGCGCGGTCCTGCAGCACCATGGCCTGCGTCTCGGGATGCATGAGGATGGTGCCCTCGGCGATGGCAATACGATGGGTCTCGGCCTTGTCGGACACGTCGACCATGCGAACCTCGCCCTTGGCGTCCACGTGCGTCAGCTCGTCGCGACGGGCGTCGCGGGCGGGCTCGACTGCAGCGCTGGAAGTCGGCTGCGCGGACGCGTCGGCGTTGCCAGCATTCGCCGCAGCCGTGACTTTGTGGGCAGACATCGCGGCCCTGCGAGCGGCCTTGGTGGCATCGGCGTACCTGCTCTTGGCCATATGATCATCCTCCGATTTGGGACATAAATCGTTGCGTGCCCTCAATTATCGCGTGTTCCTGCGGTTTGTGGGCCACGGCATCGCGCCAAATCGAAAGTACCCGCATATCATCACCACGGCGCAGGGCGTCGCGCACCGAATACTCGGCATCGCTGAACAGGCACGGACGCACGTTGCCATCGGCCGTCAGGCGCAGACGGTTGCAATTCGCACAAAAATGATTGGACATGGCGCTAATAAAGCCGACCGTTCCCGCCGCGCCCGGAAAGTGCCAATAGCGCGCAGGGCCCGCGCCGGCAGGAGCGTCGTTGATGTCGAGCGGCTCGAGCTCGCCCAGCCCCGCCGCGGCTGCCCCGGCATTGATGCGCGCCCGCAGCTCGTCGCTCGGAACGGTATCGCTCGCGTCCCACAGCTCGGGATTGAGCGCGGGCGCATGCGGGTCCACAGCGCAATGCGAGCTCGTGCGTTCGTCGCCGATGGGCATATATTCGATAAAGCGCAGGTGGATGGGGCGGTCGAACGTGAGCCGTGCAAGGGCCGCCACATCCTGGCTGAGCCGGCGCACAACAACGCAGTTGACCTTAACGGGCTCAAAGCCCCAAGCCAGCGCCGCGTCGATACCAGCCATGGTCTGCTCGAGCCGGCCCAGGCGCGTGATCTTTCCAAAGAGCGTAGGGTCGAGCGTGTCGAGCGAAATGTTGACGCGGTTAAGCCCGGCATCTTTGAGCTGCGGTGTTAGTTTGGGCAGCAGAACGCCGTTGGTGGTGAGCGAGATGTCCTCGATCTGCGGGATCGCGCGGATGTCGCGAATGAGCGGGATAATACGGCGGCTGACCAGCGGCTCGCCACCCGTCAGGCGCACGCGGCGAATGCCCTCCCCCGCTACCAAGCGCACAAAGCGGGCGATTTCCTCGGCACTGAGTAGCTCGTCGTGTGCACGGGGCGCCACGCCATCGGCCGGCATGCAGTAAATGCAGCGGAAATTGCACTTGTCGGTAACGGCAATGCGCAGGTAGTTGATATCGCGGCCAAAGCCGTCATGTTGCACGCGCCCGTCCACGCAGCCCTCCCCTCACGCGGCGTTTTATTCTTCGGAAAACATAATACTCCACGGGAGAATCATGCCGACACCCGTACGACAGGACAGGTCGCTTCGAGCAAAACGGACTTTCCAAGCCCATCCTCAACACAGACCATCACAACATTCGATGCTTTTCCCGTTTTTGGCAAAAAACGTCGAATGTTGTGATGGTTTGAGGCGAGGTG
>CABUMZ010000202.1 GCA_902492825.1 uncultured Collinsella sp. | reverse complement strand
CAATCTTCATGCCCGAGGGCACCAAGGCAAACGTCAAGGGCATTCCTACCGAGACCGTCAAACAGCTCGGCGCCCAGATCGTGCTTGCCAATACCTATCATCTGTCCATGCGTCCCGGCGAGGACACTATCGCCGAGCTGGGCGGCCTGCACAAGTTTATGAACTGGCACGGTCCTATCCTCACCGACTCGGGCGGTTTCCAGGTCTTCAGCCACAACGATGCCGTCAAGCTCACTGACGAGGGCGTGCGCTTTATCGTCAACGATTACGACGGCCGCCATGTGTTCTGGACGCCCGAGGACAACATGGAAATCGCCATGAAGCTCGGCTCCGACATCTGCATGCAGCTCGACCAGTGCCCGGGCTATCCCGCCACGCGCGCTTACGTTGAGCGCGCCGTGGAGCTGTCGAGCATGTGGGCCGAGCGCTGTTATAAGGCGCATACCCGCGATGACCAGGCGCTCTTTGGCATCGTTCAGGGCGGCATGCACCTGGACCTGCGCCTGCGCTCGCTGCGTCATCTGGAGGAGTGCGGCGACTTCCCCGGTTACGGCATTGGCGGCTACTCGGTGGGCGAGGACCACGAGACCATGTTCGAGACCCTGGCACCGCTCGTAAGCGAGTACATGCCCAAGCACAAGCCGCGCTACCTGATGGGCGTCGGCAACCCTACCACGCTCGTGCGCGGCGTTGGCGTGGGCATCGACATGTTCGACTGCGTGCTGCCGACGCGTACCGGCCGCATGGGCACAGCGTTTTCGAGCGAGGGTCGCCTCAACTTCCGTAACGCGCGCTTTGCGCACGACGACGGTCCCATCGATCCCACCTGCACCTGCCCGGTGTGCACGGGCGGCTACAGCCGTGCGCTCATCCGTCACATGGTCACGCAGAAGGAGATGCTCGGCGGCATTCTGCTGTCGATGCACAACATCTACTACCTGCTCAACCTTATGCAGCGTGCCCGCCAGGCCATTATCGAGGGCCGCTACGGTGCGTTCGTGAGCGACTGGATGAACAGCCCTGCGGCGGTGGATTACTAAGAGCTGCGGACGCGCTTGCGAGGCGTGAGCAACGGTAAAGGCCAAGCGGCGATCGGTCGTCGCGTTCACTAACACCGTCTGCGCGACCGCTGACCGATAGCTTGCAAGCACTTTATGCATCGTGGGTACCATACCGAATAGTTGATGTTCGGGCGGGTGTTTGGCGCATGGCGTCGATCCCGCCCGTTTCTATTTTCGATAGGAGCACCCATGATTAAGAATGAGAACGTCGAGGGCGAGCCCGCCTACGACGAGACGTACCGCCGCGGCCCCGTGGTCATGCGCGGCCCCATGATTCCTAAGGACAACACCTACGCCAACCTGCTGGCGCCCGAAGATTCAACCGACTGGTTGCATGCCGATCCGTGGCGCGTCCTTCGTATTCAGGCAGAATTCGTCGATGGCTTTGGCGCGCTTGCCGAGCTCGGGCCCGCGGTGACCATCTTCGGCAGTGCCCGCACGCCCAAGACCGATCCGCTCTACAAGGCGGCGCGCACGGTCGGCCGCAAGATCGCGCAGCGCGGCGTGGCGGTTATCACCGGCGGCGGCCCCGGCATTATGGAGGCGGCCAACAGGGGGGCGGCGAGTGCCAACGGCAAGTCGGTCGGCTTGGGTATCGAGCTTCCGCACGAGCAGGGGCTCAACAAATACGTGAACCTGGGTATGGACTTCCGCTACTTCTTTGTGCGTAAGACCATGTTCGTTAAGTACAGCTCGGGTGCCATCGTGTTCCCCGGCGGTTTCGGCACGCTCGACGAGATGTTCGAGGTGCTCACGCTGGTGCAGACGCACAAGGTCAAGCGCATGCCGCTCGTACTGGTGGGCAGCGAGTACTGGCAAGGCCTGTTCGACTGGCTCAACGGCCCGGTGATGGATGCCGGCATGATTAGCCCGCTCGATCCAGACCTCGTCCACATCACCGACGACCTCAACGAGGCCGTCGACATCGCCCTGAGCGGGCTGATGTAGGGTAGCAAAAATGGAACGGGGCTAAAAAGACCGGTGCGTAACGTTACATGTCAGTCTTTTTAGCCCCATTACAGTTTGAGCCGTCCGAAAGGGCGGCTCTTTTCCGTTGCACGGTTATACGATTGAGCCGTACCGGTGGTCGCTGGCCGACCGCCCCGGACGGCCGTCAGCCCCTGCCCCGTAGAGGGCCCGGGACGTGTTGCCGCCGGGGCGGGAGGGGCCGCGGGGAACGACTGATAGAGATGTGCCGGGCCCGGACCGGGCCACGGCGGGGTAATGTGGGTGTCGCTTCCGCGGCTAACGGCCGGCTCAAGGGAGAGGATACACCATGCCTGCAGCAGAGACGCCCGTGGCCTACCTGGGGATCGACGTCGGGAAGAGCTCGCACAGCGCGTGCGCGCTCGATGCGGGAGGGGGCGTCGCCTTCAGGGCCGAGCTGGCAAACAGGCCCGACGACATCGACCGGCTGCTCGAGCGGGCCGGCTCCGGCGCGCTGGTCGTCGTCGACCAGAAGCGAAACATCGGCGCACTGGTCCTCGCGCGCGCCCATGCGCACGGGAACCCCTGCGCCTACCTGCCCGGATATGCCGAGAAGCAGGCCCGCGGGATGTTCCCCGGCATCGCGAAGACCG
>CABUMZ010000201.1 GCA_902492825.1 uncultured Collinsella sp. | reverse complement strand
CGATGACCTGCTCAATATGGCCATCCGCCACGCGGATGACGCCAGCGTTGCAGGTAAGCGGGCCAAACGCCGGACTCGTCGCATCGATACCCAGGCCGCGGCCATAGGCATCCGCATGCACAAAGGCCAGGAACTTGACGAACTCGTGCTCAGCAGGCGTCAGCAGGCGCTCATCGCGTGCACCAAACGCGTCCTCGGCCTCGCGCAGATACGCCACGATCAGGCCGACGGCGTTGATGGTGCCCTCAGGCATCGAAGCGTGGCCGCCAATACCGTGGGCGAAAATCTGCGCATGCCCGTTATCAAGCGCCGTGATCTCCAGGCGGTCGACGTTCTCAACGGGCGCCGGCAGCTCATCGGCGGCAATCGCAAGCTCGCAGATGGACTGCGACGGAATGGCATTGCTCGCCTCGGAGCCGCACCACGACACGATGCGCCCGCCGTCGATCTTGGGGCTCACGAACGTCGCCCCAAACTGGCCCTTCTCGGCATTGCAGACCGGGAACTCGGCATCGGGCGTAAACAGAAAGTCGGGATTCGCGTAGTTCTCCAGATAATGGTGAACGTCGGACATGCCCACTTCCTCATCGCAGCCCAGCAGCGCGCGGAAGGTGTAGCGCGGAACGATGCCGTGCTTGAGCAGGTAGGCGCCGGCGTAGAGCGACAGCACGGCCGGACCCTTGTCGTCGATCACGCCGCGGCCGAGCAGCCAGCCCTCGCGACGCTCCATCGCAAACGGGTCGGTGTTCCAGCCGGGGCCGGCGGGAACCACGTCCACGTGGCAGATAGTCGCGAGCTGTTTGTCGCCGCGGCCCGGGATATCGGCGATTCCCACATAGCCCTCGTCATCGCTCGTCTGGTAGCCGAGCTTTTGCGCGATACCGAGCGCGCAATCGAGCGCATCACGGACCGGGCGGCCAAACGGCGCGCCGGGCTCCGCATCGGCAGAAACTGCCACGGACGGATAACTCACCAACTGCTCGATATCGGCGACGACATCCTCCCAGACCTCGTCGACATACTCGGTAACGCTCTGCTCCACCTGATTCATGGACGACCTCCTTACCAATGAGCGACGGGTACGCCCGTCCCTCACATTACGTCTATTAGATAGCGAAAAGTTTAGCAAGCTCGGCCACCGAGTGCACCACTGCATCGGCACCCGCCGCCTCGTGCTCGCCCGGCGCCGCCGCGCCCGAATAGATACCAATGCACGGCACGCCCATTGTGTGTGCGCCCTCCACATCGTTGAAGCGATCGCCGATCATCACGGCCTCGTCCGCGGTCGCACCCAGGGCCGCCAGGGCATCGCGGACCGAATCCGCCTTGGTCTCGCGCCCCTGCGGCGGATTCATGCCGACCACGGCCTCAAACTGGCAAATCCCCAGCTCATGCACCATATCGATGCACTTCGCCTCCATGCGAGACGTCGCGACCGCCATGCGATGCCCCTGCGCGGCAAGGCCATCGAGCAGCTCGGGGATTCCGTCGAACACGGGATACTCTTCAGGTCCCAGCTCATCAAAAAAGGCACGGTACTCGTCAGCCACCACAAGCGACTCCTCGCGGGAGAAGCCATAAAAGTCGTGAAAGCTCTTCCAGAGGGGCGGCCCGATCATGCGGCGCAGGTCACCCATCTGCGCCTCCGAAAACCCGCGCGCGGCCAACGTCTTGCGCGTCGAGGTCATCACCGCCCGGCCCGTATCGGCCACCGTGCCGTCAAAATCGAACAGCACAACCGGCCGCTCGCATAGCTGCAATGCCGCCATCGGCATCCCTCTTCCCCAGTTGATGATTTCCACACCGTCACTTCAAACTGTTGACTATTCAACAATTGAACCTAGCAATGTAGAGCAACTCCACTATACTTGTCGCACTTTGCTCTAAGAAGGCGGCGCGCAAGCGCCCCAACGAAAGGTGCAATTATGTCTTTTGCCATCATAACCGACTCCACGTCGGACATCTCCCCCGCCCGCGCTCAAGAGCTCGGCATTTACGTGATTCCGCTGCATGTGATTATCGAGGGCGAGGACCTGCTCGACCAGGTGCAGATTACCGCCGAGGAATACGTCGCGCGCATGGCCGGCTCCGAGCAACTGCCGCACACCTCGCAGCCGAGCGCCGGCGAGTTCAAGGCACTCTTTGACCGCGTGCGTGCTGACGGCCACGATAGCGCGATCTTTATCTCGCTGTGCAGCGAATGGTCCGCCTGCTATTCCAACGCATGCCTGGTCGCCGAGACCCACGAGCTCGACGTGCGCTGCATCGACTCGCGCACCGGCTCGAGGGCCTGCTGGTGGAGTACGCGCTGGCCATGCGCGAGGACGGCCGCAGCCTAGACGAGACCGAGGCGCGGATCCGCACGACGCTGCCCGACGCCCATCTGCTACTGATTCCGCGCACGCTCGAGAACCTGGTCAAGAACGGCCGCGCGCCCAAGCTCGCCGGCCAGCTCACGCAGATGCTCAACATTCGCCTGGCCGTTTCGCCGGAGTGGAAATCGGGCGAGATCAAGGCAATCAAAAAGGGCCGCGGCGCCAAGCGCATCGTTGCCAACACCATGGCCGATTGCCTCGCATTTTTGACCGAGCATCCGGGCTCCAGCGTGCGTGTGCTCACGACCGGCGCCGCCGAGGAGCAGGAGCTCGTCAGCCATGCACTCGCAG
>CABUMZ010000200.1 GCA_902492825.1 uncultured Collinsella sp. | reverse complement strand
TCCCGGGTACCTGGGGCCTCGGCCTCATCGGTCCCGTCGACGAAGACGACGAGCAGGACCTCATCGACACCATCCTGGCCGTCGGCGGCGGCGTTGCCGACCCCGAACTCGTCCAAACGTTCGTCCACGGCATTCCCCAAGCGATTGAATGGCTCGAGCAAGACCTGGGCGTTGAGCTCCAGCGTCCGCAAAGCGCCAAGAGTGCTCAACAAAAGCAATTTATCCCCTGCTTTGACCACAAGACGCGCATGTGGCGCGGCCTCACCCGCAAGCCCCTTGAGGACGCTCTGACAGCCCGGATCGAGTCGCTCGGCATTCGCCTGCTCCCCCGCCATGAGCTTATCGACCTTGTTGAGGACACGAACGGCAGAATAACCGGAACCGTACTCTACGACCTTACCGAAAATCGAATCGTGCCCTTTGCTGCCAAGGCCACGATCATCGCAGCCGGTGGCACAGGCGGCCTGTTCGAGCGCAGCCTTACGTCGGCTGATGTGCTCAGCTCCTCGCAGGCCATCGCACTGGCGCACGGCGCAACACTTACTAATATAGAGTTCATGCAGATGATGCCTGGCTTCATCGAGCCCAGGCGTAACTTGGTCTTCAACGAGAAAACCTGGCGCTACGTGCATGTAGACCAGCCGGTAGATATTGCCGACGACAAGCTGGACGACCTGCTCGAGCAGCGCTCTGGATATGGTCCCTTCACGTCACGCTTGACCTCCCGCGCTATCGATCTCGTCATCGAACAGGCAGGTGCCGAAGGCCTGGCACTCCACTACGACTTCCCCCGCGAGGATGTCCCAGAGTTTGTGCAGACCTTTGCCACCTGGCTGCAAGACGAGCACGGCATCGCGCCGACCGACGAGATGCGCGTTGCGATGTATGCCCACGCCGCTAACGGCGGCATCAAGATCGATAAGACCGCGCACACGGGCGTTGAGGGCCTCTACGCTTGCGGCGAGGCGACAGGCGGCATGCACGGCGCCGACCGCATTGGTGGCTTGTCAAGCGCCAACGGCATCGTGTTCGGGCGCGTCGCGGGCGCATCGGCAGCCCTTGCAGCGCAGAAGGAGCCTGAGGCAGCCCTGAAGGCGGATATCACCCTCCCCCAGTACGGCATTGCCACAACAGATGCCGAACGCCTGACACACAGCCTTAGGCACACGATGAGCACCTATTGCATGATCAACAGGACCGAAACAGGCCTATCCGAGGCCCTGCAACAGCTTGAAAGCCTGCAAGACGAAGCCACGGCTCTAAATAAGCCACATGCCAACGACAGCGAAATCGCTGCCCTCGCCCGCCTGCAATCGCAGATTCGACTAGCACAGGAAATGGTCAAAGCCATGCGCAAGCGAACCGAAAGTCTCGGGTCGCACTATCGAGCGGATTAAACCGGACACCTATCTAAAGCAGAACACAACCAATCGATATCCATGGGCCCCGTGAGCTCGAAGCAGCACGGGGCCCATTCGTGTCCGCACGACAGCGTATCCTTATTCTAAATACAGAGCGGGCAAAGCCCGCATAGAAAATAGACCAGCGAGGAGGAGATATGGACAGTAGAGATATCGAGAAGTGGCGTATCGAACTTGATAGCTACGCCAATGTGGAAGACGGCGTTGAGTATTGGCTCGCACGCGATTTAATGGAACCCATGGGGTACACTCGATGGGAGAACTTCGCCGAAGTTGTTAAGAGGGCAAAAGTCTCATGCGAAACAAACAAAACTCCAGTTGATTCCCATTTTCGTGACACCACGAAAATGGTAACTGCCGGTGTCGCCGCTCGCGCGGTTAAAGACTACAAACTTACGCGCTATGCATGCTATTTAATCGCGCAGAACGGAGATTCAAACAAGCCAGAGATCGCGCTCGCCCAGGCATACTTTGCCGTGCAGACGCGCCGCCAAGAGCTCATAGAGCAGCGCTTCGCAGAGATTCAGCGCTTGCAGGCGCGTCACTCGCTATCCGATTCAGAGAAACAGCTCTCGGGTATTGCGTTCAAACGCGGCGTGGACTCCAAAGGATTCGCGATCATCAAGTCGAAGGGCGATGAGGCGTTATTCGGCGGCAGAAGCACGGCGGAAATGAAGCAGCAGCTCGGCGTACCCAAGAGCGCGGCATTGGCGGACAGGTTAGCCGATGTCCTCATCAAAGCAAAGGACCTTACGAACTCGATGACGGCCTTCAACGCCGAGGAACACGACCTGTACGGCCTGGACCAGATCAAGCAAGAGCACGTCGAGAACAACACAAGCGTGCGTGGCAGCCTCATCGACCGCGGAATTGTCCCCGAGAACCTACCGCCTGCCGAGGATACAAAAAAGCTCGAGCGTCGCGTGAAGACAGACGAGAAGAAACTCAAGGAGGGTACTGACGGTTTTACCGATCCCCAGGGTAGGCTCGATCTGTGAAAGCGGCTGTGCCCTTTCGGGTTCGACCCCATGCGAGGTCAACAAAAAAGCGACCAGCCTGAGCCAGTCGCTTTAACGATCTTTGGGTGGGCCGTCAGGGGGTCAGCCTGCTGCGCAGGCGGTCGCTGCGGCGCTTTGCGCCTTGCGCGCTGCGCTGGCAAATGCTTACGCATTTCCTCAGCTCCGCGCCCCAACGGGTTCGACCCCATGCGAGGTCAACAAAAAAGCGACCAGCCTGAGCCAGTCGCT
>CABUMZ010000199.1 GCA_902492825.1 uncultured Collinsella sp. | reverse complement strand
TGGTCTGAGGCATGACGCCGTCGTCGGCAGCCACGATTAGGATGACGATGTCGGTCACCTTGGCGCCGCGGGCACGCATGGCCGTAAAGGTGGCGTGGCCCGGGGTATCGATAAAGGTGATCTTGCGGTCGTTGATCATGACCTGCGAAGCGCCGATGGCCTGAGTGATGCCGCCCGCCTCGCCGGCAGCGACACCGGTGTGGCGGATGGCGTCGAGCAGGCTCGTCTTGCCGTGGTCGACGTGGCCCATGACGGTGACGACCGGGGCGCGCGGCTTAAGGTCGGCGGGATCGTCATAGAACGAGAAGGTGTTCTCCTCCTCGGGGGTGATGATCTTGATCTGGCGACCCAGGTCGTCGGCAACGAGCTCGACGAGGTCGTCGGACATGGACTGCGTCATGGTAAGCGGCGTGCCCAGCAGGAACAGGCGCTTGATGATGTCGTTGGCCGGAACGTCGAGCGCCTCGGCGAGCTCCTGGACGGTAACGCCCTGGGAGACCTTGATGGCGTCGAGCTCCTCGGGGTTCACGCCCTGGGCCAGCGCCTCCTCAATCTTGCGCTCCTCCTGAGCCTTTGCGGCCTCGCGCTCGCGCTTCTCTTTGCGCTTTTTGCGGCGACCAGTGGACTCGCGAGAGGCCTCCTCGACGGCGGCACGAGCCTCCTCGAGCACCTTCTCGCGACTGTACTCCTCGGCCTCACGAGCCATGCGGCTGTAGTGGTCCTCATCGTTGCCGTGACCGCCCTTGCGCTTCTTACCCTTGCCCTGCTTATCGGGGTTGGGGAAGTCCATACCGGCAGCGACGTTGTTGCTGGCGTTGGTGCGATGGCTGTGCGGACGGCTCTCGGAGGCGTTACGCTCGGAGTTGCTGTCGGAGGCGTTGCGATCGTTACGACGGCCACCGCGACGGTCGTTGTTGCCGCCACGACGGTTGCCGCGCTCGGAGGCGCGCTCGGCCTTGGCCTTCTCCTCGGCGTCCTTCTTCTCCTTGAGCACGGTCTCCTGTGCGGCGATCTGGTCGAGCAGCGAACGGAAGCGCGAACCGGAGTCGGAAGCGGGGACGGCGCGGCGCTGGGCCTCGCGGGCAGCCTCCTCCTTCTCGCGGGCAAGGCGCTCCTGCTCGGCCTTCTTCTTGGCCTCGGCCTCGGCGCGGGCGGCCTCCTCGGCAGCCTGGGCGGCGGCGAACTGGCGGCGCTCCTCCTCGCGTGCCTTCTCGGCGGCGATGCGCTCACGCTCGGCCTCGGCAGCGCGCGCTGCCTCCTCGGCGGCGGCTGCCTCCTCCTCGGCCTGCTTGGCGGCCTCGACTTCCTTGGCGCGAGCCTCGATCACCGAGGCGAGCTGCTTGCGGACCATGGCGACATAAGCGTCCTCCAGAGCGGAGGAAGCGGACTTAGCGGGAATCTTCATTTCGGTGAGATGACCCATCAGTTCCTTGGAGGTCATGCCGAACTCTTTGGCCAGGGTGGACACACGGACTTTTGCCATATGACTTCACCTACCCTTTCTGGCACCTTGGGTGCCTAGAGACTGAACGAGCGTGGGAGATGCGCCGGGACCCGCCCGGCGCGACCGCGCGCTAGATCAGGTCCTCCGCATCATCGAAGGCGTCGGTGTCGTGGACACCGCAGAAACGGGAGCCGGGGCGGGCCTGGTTGCGGCACTGAATGCCGTCCTCGGACACGTACTCGCAGCGACGGACGTCGTCGTCCTCGTCACCGATCAGGTCGGCGGCGGGCTCCTCGTGAACGGGGACGTTCTTGAGGATGTCGGCGGCAAGGGTCTCGGACTTGATGTCGATGTGCCAGCCGGTCAGGCGAGCGGCGAGGCGGGCGTTCTGGCCCTCCTTGCCGATGGCGAGGGACAGCTGGTCGTCGGGCACGATGACGCCGGCGTAAGCCTTCTCCTCGTCGATGAGGACGCGGGTGACCTTGGCGGGCGACAGGGCGTTGGCGACGTAGACGGCCGGATCGGCATCCCACAGGATGACGTCGACGCGCTCGCCGCGGAGCTCGCCCACGACGGCGCGAACGCGGCTGCCCTTGGGGCCGACGCAGGCGCCCACGGGATCCAGGCGGTCGTCGAGCGAGTGGACGGCGACCTTGGAGCGCTGGCCGGGCTCGCGGGCAATCGACTTAATCTGGACGGTGCCCTCATAGATCTCGGGCACCTCCTGCTCAAACAGACGACGCATGAGCTCGGGGTGGGTGCGGGAGATGACGATCGGCGGACGGCTGTGCTCGCCGCGAACCGGCTGCAGGTTGGAGTTGGGATCGCGGACGTCGATGATCACGGCCTTGATGTGCTGGTTGTGCAGATAGCGCTCGCCCATCGGACGCTCGTTGCGCTCGTTCTCGTAACGGCGCTGGTCAAAATGCGGCAGCTCGGCCTCGACGCCATCGCGGATCTTGACGATCGTGAAGTCGGGCGTGGACTGCAGCACGGTACCGCTGATGAGGTCACCGATACGACCGGAGAACTCCTCGTAGATCTGCTCGCGGGCGGAGTTACGCACGATGGCGTTGATCTCGGCCTTGGCGTGCTGAGCGGCGATGCGGCTCGTGTTCTTGGGGGTGACGTCGATCTCCTCGAACTCGGTGAAGTTGCCCTCCTCGTCCATGGAATCGTCGATCGGCTCCAGACGGTAAACGTAGATCTTGCCGGTGGTGCGGTCGATGG
>CABUMZ010000198.1 GCA_902492825.1 uncultured Collinsella sp. | reverse complement strand
CCGTCAACAACAACTATTCTATCAAATCGCAGCTAGAAATACGAATATATGTTCGCTTATAATGGGGCATCGGGCTGCTGGCTCTTTTAGGGCTATCCATACCGTGTGCAGACATCGGGTGCGGCGTTGCGGTACGTTTCATGTCCGCACGGGCGCCTATCCTTACGGCAATGTAGCCGCCTATGTAGCTATGTAGCAAGCGGCAGGCAACGGAGAAAGGCCATAATCGTGTCAGCTGAAAAGACGCCGTGTATCTCGGCTATCGATACGACGAACTTTGCGCGCCAGATTGTGCTGGATTTTGAGTTTGCGCCGGTGCCAAAGCAGCGCCAGCGCCGTGGACTGCGCAATGAGATTATCGAGGTCGGCGCTGTCAAGCTCGATTACCACGGCAACGTTATGGGCGAGTTCTCGCAGTTTGTGCAGACGGAATTTACCGAAGGCGTTGCGTTTCCCGTCCGCGAGCTTACGGGGATATCGGCCGTGGACACCGCGATGGCCGATTCGCTCTATGTGGTGATTAAAAGGCTCAGTGATTGGATCGGTCGCTACTCCGCCCAGGTGGTCTGTTGGAGCGGGGCGGACCGTCGACAGCTTTTGACCGAGTGCCAGGCAAAGCACATCGATCTTTCCGCATTTCCTACGGATTGGGCCGACCTGCAAGCGTTTTGCACATCGATTATGGACGTGGGCAGCCACGGGTGCGTCTCGTTGAGTGATGCAGCGACGTGGTTTAGCATCGAGTTTGACGAGTCGACGGGCCACGCCCACAGCGCCCTAGCCGATGCGCGCGTGACCGCCAAGCTGCTCAAGCAGATGATGGAGGGGGACTATCACGTGAGTCCGCACGCCCAGGAAGTCCGCCAGCGGTGGGGGATGGGCGAGCGAGCTCAGACACGCCTTTCCAGTAAGTGCCCCGAGCCGAGTGATTTGCTGCTGAAGTTGAAGGCGGAGGGGAGGTAGGGGGCGTAAACTGTCTGCCTGTCGCGTGCCTGTCGCGTATCGCTACTCTTCCCGCTGCTTGGCAGGCAGGATGTAGACGTTCTCGGCATCGACGGCAATCTGCGTGGGATGGTTGTAGAGGGTGTCTACTTCCATCATGCTCTGCTTGAACGGCGCGACATCGGGCGTCTTCGCCTGATGGAGCTTCTCGATGAGTTTCTCGGATTGCCTGTCGTTGAACCTGCCGATGTCCTCTCCTGCACCCTCAAGCGCCTCGTCTATGGGCGTGAGCTCGCCGACGGGCGTCGTCGCGATGGCGCGACCGAGCATCTTGCCTGCGGAGGCGATGCCGCCCAGAAGTGCCACATCGATAGTGTCGGCAGTGCTCGCCTCGAGTGCGTCGTAACATTCGGTGTAGAGTTCGCGGTACGCAAGCGAGTCTGCTTCGATTTTTGCGGCAGCGTCTGCGAGCTTTGCAGGTTTGAAGTTCTGGGTGAGCATGGGCTCGAGGAACAGCGAGAACGCGTGGATATAGGTGGCGAGCTGGTAGTCCTTGAGATAGTCGAGAACCTTGTCGAGGCGCCTTTTCACATCGTCTCGCACCTCGATGAACCCTTTCTTTTTCAGGTCTGCTTGTGCCTGCGAACGGAAATGTTCCATGTCCTGCCCGGAGGCCTGTTTGATGTCGAGTACCTTCATATGGGCATTGGCCATGTAAACGGCTTTGTCGTAGTTGAGGCCGTAGCCGTTGAGGATGTCTACAAGTGTCTTGAGGTTGCCGCGCATGTTGGCCTTGTCGCGCTGGCGCATGTAGTCAAACATTTCGTCGACGGACTCCTGGATGGAGTCGAGCTTTTGGTTTATCTGCGCGATTGCGGCTGCCATGAACAGCGACGTCGGGTCGTAGGGCACTTGCGTGACACTTGTGGCGATGTCACCCTCGACAACGTGGAAGCGAGCTTGCCCAAAGCCATTGGCTGCGTCGCGGTAGGACCCCATGAGGCCGCTGCCGTCCCTGAACGATTGGAGTATCGACGGGTCAAGCGGATTGCCAAACTTGTCGGTTGGCTGGAGCAGCATAGGCACGCTCACCGTATTGGTGACGGTGCGGAATGTCGAGGGGAGCGAGGCGAGCGCTATGCCGAGCTGGGGGACTCGTTCGAGCGGGAGCTTGATGGCGCCGGAGACGTCCGCCCGCTCCTGAGTGAGCGCGAGGTGGATTTTGGTGGACGCGAGCTGTTTTGCCACGAGCTTCTCTCGGTCGCCGTCCGTCGAGGGTTTGATCTCGTTGTCTGCCATAGCGTGCTCCTTGCTTACGTTAATAGTCGCGGGCATTATCTCACCGTTGTGTGACCTGCTGGGACGGGACGGATTAGCGGTAGCAAGAGGCCGATTGACGGTCGAGGCACATCGACCTTAAGGACTTTCCTGCGGACGCTCATGTGACAAATCTGCCGCATGTGGATAAGCAATAAGTCAATGGCCTCGGGAATGACCTCTGATACAAGTCACCGGGGCTCATTTTCTTTCTTTGGAGCTTTCTCACGGGACTGATTTTACTTCGTTTCATTCCGTATAAAGCAGCTGCTAGATTGCATAGTGATGATAAAATTAATCAATTCAACACCAACAGTTGCCGCCTTGCGCAATGAGGAGTTCCGAGACGTATGAACGAGTCTGATACACGGCTTAAGCTCATCGATCCTGCGATTATGAAGTCGTGGGATCGCAACACCCAAGTCTTCACTGAGTATTTCTTTA
>CABUMZ010000197.1 GCA_902492825.1 uncultured Collinsella sp. | reverse complement strand
CGGCAATACGCTTGAGGATCCTTAAAAGAAAGTCCAGTTTATCCTTCCCACTCCAAAAGCCTCCCATTTCTCATGTCCAAGAAATGGGAGGCAGTTCAGTGTGGTGGCGGGCTTTTTGCATGTCGCGCGTGGGATAGAGCGCATGCGAGAGGAAAGCTCGGCTGCTTCGGACGGTTTTGGAGGGGGTGCCTGAGAAGACCGAGATCATGCACATCGCCTAACTGTGGTTTCTTCCATTGTCATCCATCCGCTACTCAGCAGGTCGTCCCTAAACCGTCCGAAACAGCCGAGTTTTGGAAACCGACTCCCTCGGGGGATAGGCTGAGCATCACGTTGGGACCATTTACCATCCGCGGTCTAGCTGCTTGCGCGCTGCACGAGCTTGACGGGGACAAGCGTCTCCATCTCGGGCTCCTCGCCGCGCAGCAGGGCGAGTAGGGCCTGACATCCCTCATGCGCGAGGCGCTCGGGGAAGCGGCGAATGGTGCTGATCTGCGGCGTCGGGATCTGCGCGTACACGGAATCGTCGAAGCCGATGAGGCGGACGTCTTCGGGTACGCGCTTGCCGGCCGCAACGAGCGCCCACAGCGCACCCACGGCAGCGTGGTCGCTATGGGCAAAGATGCCGTCGACGGGGCACCCTGTGGAGAGGAAGTCGGTCACGAGCTCTTCAGACTCGATGATGCTCGGCTGCTTGCCCGAGACAAACAGCTGGTAGTCGCGGCGCAGCGGCATCCCATGCGCGGCAAGCGCCCGCTCGTAGCCCATCTGGCGTTCGTTTCCGGGGTAGTTGGCCGTAAAACTCGAGATGCTCAGGATGTTCTTGCAGCCGCGCTCGATGAGGTGCTCGGTTGCCATGTAGCCGCCGCCGATGTTGTCGGAACCCACGTGCGGGAAACCGAGGTCGTTTTCGGGCGCGCGGTCGATGCAGACCACGGGAATGCCGTGGGGGACAAATTCGCCGTCGAGCCTGCGCAGGCCTGAGATGCAGATGATGCCATCGGCTTGTTTGCTCGCAAGCGTACGGAAGTAGTCGCGCTCACGAGCGGGGTCGTTGGCGCTGTTGCAGACAAAGACCGAATAGTCCTCGGTGGCGAGCTCGCGTTCCACATGCAAGGCGATCTTGGAAAAGAAGTCGTTTGAGATATCCGGCACGATCATGCCGATGGTCCGGGACTGGGCCACGCGGAGGCTCTTTGCCGCCATGTTCGTGACGTAGCCGTATTCCTCGATGGCGGCTTCCACACGCTTGCGGGTGTCTTCGGAAAAACGGCCACTGCCGTTGATGACGTGGGAGACCGTGGCGACGGACACGCCGGCCGCTACGGCAATCTGGCGCATGGACGAGCTCTTGCCGGGTGTGGGCATGGGGCCTCCTGCTGTTTTCGGGTGGTTAACAGGTTAACTGAGATTGTAGCGCATGCGTGATGCCGCGATGGACTCCATTTGCCCAGCCTATAAACTACGCCGTTGAACAGGCAATATTATCCGTATGGAGGACTTGGGTAACAAAACGCCGCCGTTTACTCGACGGTATGGGACCGCTTGTCGCCAGCGGCTGCAAGGGCTCTCAGTCCAATGTGGATAAACGTTTAATCTGCAAAGCGTCAAAACATCGGCTCTCAATACGTCAAACGCGAACCCTCAACGGAGGAGTGGGGTCGAGAGCGCTGTGGAGGTGCGCAGAGAGCGGTTAATAACACTCCGGAGAGCGATCACATAGAAACAGGGCAGGCACCTCGGCGGCATCGGTTCGCTGAGGTGCTTTCTGGTAAGCTAAGAACCGGATTCACACGCGCCCGTCCAAGCTGGACGCGCCCATTGGAAGGGAGACCCATGGAGGCTTACAAGCAAGAATTCATCAAGTTCATGGTCGAGTCCGACGTGCTTAAGTTTGGCAGCTTTACGCTCAAGAGCGGGCGTCAGTCCCCGTTCTTCATGAACGCCGGCGCCTACGTGACGGGCTATCAGCTCAAGAAGCTGGGCGAGTACTACGCTCAGGCCATTCACGACAACTTCGGCGACGATTTTGACGTGCTGTTTGGGCCTGCCTACAAGGGTATTCCCCTGGCTGTCGTGACCGCCATTGCCTATCACGAACTGTACGGCAAGGAGGTCAAGTACTGCTGCGACCGCAAGGAGGCCAAGGACCACGGTGCCGACAAGGGCAACCTGCTGGGCTATGAGCCCCAGGACGGCGACCGCGTGATCATGGTCGAGGACGTCACCACCTCCGGCAAGTCCATCGACGAGACCTATCCCAAGGTTAAAGCCGCTGCCGATGTTGAGATTAAGGGTCTGATCGTCTCCCTCAACCGTATGGAGGTCGGCAAGGGCGGCGTGACCACCGCCCAGAAGGAGATCGAGGCCAAGTACGGTTTCCCCGTTGCCTCCATCGTGAGCATGGCCGAGGTCGTCGAGACCCTTTACAACCACGAGATCGACGGCAAGGTTGTTATCGATGACGAGCTCAAGGCCGCCATCGACGCCTATTACGAGCAGTACGGCGCACGCTAAGTTACGCGGTTTACAAACCGCGTAACAGCTTGACGCTGCAAGCCCACCAGAGCGGCAATCTGCCTTTCAACTTCGGCGGCATGACCAGAAGGTCAATGCCGCCTCGTTTCAAGGCACCTTGCTCGCTCTGGCGGGCTTTCGCTCATATGACCCAATCCGCTGTCAAGAGCCACAATGGCCCCGCCGACCGCTT
>CABUMZ010000196.1 GCA_902492825.1 uncultured Collinsella sp. | reverse complement strand
CACACACTTGGAGAGCTCCTCGCCGTCCATAACCTGGACGGTCTTGAGCTCAAAGAAGCGAGAACCGGCCACATAAGAGGCCACGATGTTCTGGGCAAGCTGCGTATTGGGACCGGCGGCCGGGCCAAACGGAGTCTCGATGCGCTCGTCAAAAATGGGAAGCGCACCCTCCTGGTTGGTCGTGACCATCTTGCGCACGCCAAAGATGGCGTCCTGGGTCTTGTGCTCCTCGATGATCCAGTTCATCAGCTGCGAAAACGGGATCGGCCTCATGATGTCGCTCATAGTGAGCTCCTCTCTGTAACGCCCGGCGAGACCGCGCGGCGGGCGCAAATACGGTGTAGCGCTAGCACAAGCGCCGGCGACCCCGCGGAGGCCGCCTATACGCGCGTCGGATGCGGCGAAACATCCGACGCGCGCGAATCTACTTATGAATTAGTAGGTGCGACCGTTGAGCGTGCTCCAGAGCTTCTTGGACTCAGCCATGGTCCACGCGTTGATCTTTTCTTCATCGATACCGACAAACTCGCGATCCTTGTACAGGACGCGGCCGTTGATGATGGTGGTGCGGCAGTTTTTGCCCATCATGCCAAAGAGCATGTGGCCGTCGATGTTCTCCTCGCTCAGCGGCGTAAAGGGCTTGTAGTCCATAACGATAACGTCGGCGGCAGCGCCGGGCTCAAGCACACCGAGCTTGCGATCGAAGTGCTTGCTCGCCATCTTGGCGTTGTTCTCGAACAGCATCGTCATGGCCTCGCACCAGCCCACGTTGGGCATGGCGGCGTTGTGGCGCTGGATGATCAGGAAGACCTTGAGGCTCTCGAGCATATCGTGGGTGTAGGCGTCGGTGCCCATGCACACGGGGATGCCGCGGCGGAAGAACTCGAGCACGGGGGCGCAGCCCACGGCGTTGCCCATATTGGATTCGGGGTTGTTGACGAGCCAGGTGCCGGACTCCTTGACGATATCCATCTCGGCAGGCGTCACGTGGATGCAGTGGCCGAGCATGGTGTCGGGACCCAGCAAATTGTGCTGCAGCAGGCGCTCGACGGGGCTGATGCCACCGCGGTTGAGGCGGGAGTCCCACACGTCATTCATGCCCTCGCACACATGGATGTGGAAGCCGGTCAGGCCGTTGTTGGCCTCGGCCATCTTATCCATGGTCTCGTCCGACAGCGTAAAGGTGGCGTGACCGCCAAACATGGCGGCGATCATGTGGTTGTCGTTATCGCGACGCTCCTTGGCGGCCCACTGGGCAAACTCGGCGTTCTCGGCAATGGCCTGGTCGCATTTTTCCTGACCGCGGCGGTCGGAGACCTCGTAGCACAGGCACGAACGCATGCCCAGCTCCTGAGCTGCATCCTTAATGGTAAAGAGGCTTCCCGGGATTTCGCAGAAGCTCGCATGGTGATCGAAGATCGTGGTGACGCCATCGCGGATGGAGTCAAGAATCGTGGCATAGGCGCTGGCCTTGGTGCCGTCGAGCGTCAGGTTGTCGTCGATCTTCCACCACTGCTGCTCAAGATTCTCCAGGAAGTTGGTGGGGTTGCAGCCCTTAATGGCAAGGCCGCGGGCCAGACCCGAGTAGATGTGGGTGTGGCAATTGATGAGTCCGGGCATGATGAGGTTGCCCTGGGCGTCGACGTACTCGGCATCCGGGTACTTGGCCTTGAGCTCGCACTCGGGGCCCACTTCGACGATCGTATCTCCGTCAATGGCGACCGCACCGTTGGGAATGAACGGGGTCTGAGCGTTGCGAGTAAAGACGGAACCGTTAGCGACCAGAAGCATGAATGCTCCCTTCAACATCAGGGGCGGGGTTTGACACCTCTGACATGGCGGAGTGCGAAGCGCCGGCCTACACCGGAAACGGGCCCTCTCCCGTCAACGCTTCACCAAAGGGACAAACCCTTTGAAGTGCGGCTTGGCGCCGCATGGCGTCGGCGGACGAGGCGATGCGCCCGCCGACGAATAGCACCGAATTGGTTACTTCTTGCTCTCGGGCAAGACCAGATCCACGGCAGCGTCCTTGGCAGCATCGATGTGCTGAGCCACGACCGGCGTCTGCGGAAGGATCAGGTTAAGGACAATGGCCATGATGGCGGTGGGGGTTACGGCATTGGAGCCGATGACGGTGGACACCCAGGCGGGCATACCCTCGCCGGCAAGGCAACCGCTGGCCATCCAGATACCCAGGCCAAAGACGACGGAGGTGCCGACGATGGTGGTAGTGCGCTGCGTGAGGCCCTCGCGGGTGAACATGCGCACGCCGTTCATGGTGATGGTGCCAAAGACGCCGACGGTCGCGCCGCCGATAACGGGCTGCGGGATAGCGGAAAGGACGGCAGAGAGCTGCGGGAACAGACCGGCGATGGCAAAGACGGCCGCGATGATCACAAAGACCCACTTGTTGACGACCTTGTTGGAGCAGATGATGCCCACGTTCTGGCCAAGGGCGCTGGTGGGAAGACCGCCCAGCAGGCCGCCGACCATAGAGGTGAGGCCCTGGGACACGATAGCGCCGGAGAGCTCGCGCTCGGTGGGCATACGGTCGATGGAGCCCAGGCAGGCGGCGGAGACGTCACCGATAACCTGGATGGCAACCATGGGGAACACAACAGCGAGGGTAATGCAGACTTCGGGATCAAACTCGAGCGCGTAGGGCATGAGCTTGGGAAGGGCGAAGACCTGAGCGGTGGCGACGCTGGAGAAG
>CABUMZ010000195.1 GCA_902492825.1 uncultured Collinsella sp. | reverse complement strand
AACAAACGGAGGATTAGAATCATAGGAGTCGTCGTTTGGTATCAAGCGAGCCACGATCACACGCTTAATTAAATCGACTTTCCCAAAAACGACCGTACCGCACAGACAGCTCAAAGCCCCAGCCCAAAATGAACTACTTTTTGGACGCTTTGCGCTCGTCGCGGATGCGGGCGCGGTCCATGGCCGCCTCGACAGCCGAGAAGCGGCAACCACAGTAGTTCTGCCGATACATGCCCAGCTCGCGCGAACGGCGTGTCGCCTCGGGGTAATACGGACGAAAATCGCGAATCACCGGAGTGAGACCGCGGGCGGCAGCCAGACGCTCCAACACATCATTGCAGGTTTCGAACAACTGATACGGCGAGACGGCGAGCGTCGTACCCACAAACTCAAACCCACATTCCCGGGCCACACGGCACGCCTCGGCCAAGCGCAGGGCATAGCACGCACGACAGCGACGGGGCCGATCGGCACCCAGCGGTGCCACGCCGGCCTCCCAGCGCTCACGGTCCTCCCCCGCCTCGATAAGCTCGATGTCGCCTTCGGCACACCACCGGCGCAGCTCGTCCAGGCGACGCTGCCATTCATCGTGCGGCTGAATATTGGGGTTGGTCCAGCAAATCGTGGGCTCAAACCCCTCCTCGCGCAGCAGGCGGACCGGCTCAAGCGAGCATGGTGCACAACACGCATGCAGCAACAACGGCTTCATCGACAACTCCTCACCCAAAAAAGCGCACGCCAAAGGACGTATCCTCGCAGGCAACAATGCGGCGGTCGCGCAAAATGGTCCGCACGTAATACCAATCGCCCACACAGCCCGACAAGTGCAGACCAGCCGCCAAGTAGCACAGCAGCGGATAGCCTGAAAACGCAAACCCCAGGGCAAGCGTTGTCGTCACAACAACCGTCGGCGCCAGGCAAACCGCCATGTACCGCCGGCGCGAATACACAACGCCCTCGGCGCAGGCATAGATCATCGCCGTCTCGCGATTCGCCCCAAAGGTCACCTGCGCGCCCGCAGGCGCCAGCAGCTTAAAAAATACACCGTGCACCAGCTCGTGCACGGCGAACGACGCCATTGAGATCGCAGCCAAGCCGACTATCCATCCCAAGACGGCCATCCAGCCGCCCGCGTCAGCCGCATCCAAGTCCGCAGGCCCGCCCAGCAGCATAAACACCGGCACCAGACACACGGCAAATGCGCCAAGCACGGCCATCCCCCACACAAAGCAGGCGTGCAGAAAATCCTCGTCTTCAAACGCATGTATGTTGGAAATCTCATTCATAGCATCTTAGGATAGCGCCCCTGCCACGTACCCGTCCGCATGTGCGATAATGTCGAACGATATGCACGAATTGACCACCGCGTCGCCAGGCCTTGTGCCCGGCCGCGCTCTCACCATATGCGAAGGAGTCCCATGGCATCCAAATACTCCATGAACGACCGTCCCAGCTGGCCTCGCCGCGCCATCGTTACCGCCGGCGAGCCCTACGGCAACAAGGGCCTTCACTTTGGCCACGTCGGTGGCGTCTTTGTCCCGGCCGACTTCTTCGCCCGCTTCCTGCGCGACCGTCTGGGCCGCGAGAACGTCATCTTCACCTCGGGCACCGACTGCTATGGCTCGCCCATCATGGAGAGCTACCGCAAGCTCAAGGAGAACGAGGGCTACGACAAGTCCATCGCCGAGTATGTCGAGTCCAATCACTCCCGCCAGGCCGCGACCCTCAACAACTACAACATCAGCTGCGATATCTACGGCGGCTCGGGCCTTGAGCCGGCCGCGCAGATTCACAACGAGGTGACCGCCGAGATTATCAAGCGCCTGCACGAGCAGGGCACCATCTCCAAGCGCTCCACGCTGCAGTTCTACGATGCCAAGGCCGGCACGTTCCTCAACGGCCGTCAGGTAATCGGCCGCTGCCCCATCCAGGGCTGCAAGTCCGAGAAGGCTTATGCCGACGAGTGCGACCTGGGTCACCAGTTTGAGCCCGAGGAGCTCATCGCGCCCAAAAGCCAGCTCACCGGCGAGGTGCCCGAGCTGCGCCCGGTAGACAACCTCTACTTCGACCTGCCGGCCTACCTCGACTTTATGAAGACCTATACCGCCAAGCTCGCCCAGAACCCGCAGGTTCGTTCCGTGGTCTCCAAGACCATGGAGGAGTGGCTGCTGCCGGCACAGCTCTATATTCAGAACAAGTTCCGCGAGGCCTTCGACGCCGTCGAGGACCAGCTGCCCGAGCACACCGTGCTGGAGCCCGAGGGAAACAAGAGCAGCTTTACCGTCACCTTCCCCAGCTGGAAGGAGCGCGACGACGCCCACGCGGTGCTCGCCAACGGCGGCGTGCGCTTCCGCAGCGGCAAGGCACTCGTGCCCTTCCGCATCACCGGCAACATCGACTGGGGCGTTCCGGTGCCCGAGGTCGATGGCGTCTCCGACGTCACCTGCTGGTGCTGGCCCGAGAGCCTGTGGGCACCCATCAGCTACACCCGCACCGTGCTCGCACGCGATGCCAAGGCCGCCGGCGTGACCGAGGGCGTCGCCGCCCAGGATGCCGCCCTCATGGGCGAGCCCGCTGCCGATTCCACACAGGTACCCGCGCCCACCTACCAGCACAGCTCGCTCGACTGGCGCGACTGGTGGTGCTCTGACGACGCTCAGATTTACCAGTTCATCGGTCAGGACAACATCTATTTCTACTGCATCGCGCAGACCGCCATGTGGGAGGCCCTGGGCTG
>CABUMZ010000194.1 GCA_902492825.1 uncultured Collinsella sp. | reverse complement strand
TCTGCGGCCTCATGGGTGTTGTGACCACGGCCTTTACCTTTGGCTCCGTTACCACCTTCCCGGCGTTTGTGAGCTCCGACGCTATGAACTTCGCCTGGGCCATGGTTGGCATGCTCATTGCCTTTGCGGTCTCCGCGGTGCTGGGCTTTGTCTTCTGCGACAAGGAGCAGAAGCTCGCCTAAGAGCTTGAAGTGCGTCGCCTCTGGGGCGCCATTTCACTCGAAGCGCGCCGTCTCGCCTGGGGCTCGTTATCCTCGCTCGAGGAGCGTCACCCTTGCGTGAGGTGCCTCACCTTCGTTCAAATTGTGAACGAGAGGGTAGGTCAATCGATTAAGCGGTCGTCATCGCAACAGGTGGCGGCCGCTATTCTGCACATGCGTTACACTTTTCGAAAAGAAATGAACGAGCGTGAAGCAGAGTGGTTTGGAGAGGGTCCCAATATGATCCCGTATGAGCGCCAGGAGCGAATTGTAGAGTGCCTGCAGAAGTCGGGCCTCGCGAGGATTTCCGAGCTGCAGGAGGAGCTGCCGGGCGTCTCTATTTCGACGCTGCGCCGCGACCTCAAGGAGCTGGAAGCGCTTGGCAAGGTTGAGCATCTTTCGGGCGGCGCAGTGAAGCTCGTCTCGGCTGTCCACGAGGTGAGCATCTCGACGCGTTCGGGTTTGCACGGGAGCGAGAAGGACCAGATTGCCCAGGTTGCCCTGCGTCTCGTTGAGGATGGAGATACGCTCTATCTCGATTCCGGCTCCACCTGTACGGCCCTGCTGCGCTTGTTGCTCGACCGCGACGTGACAATTTACACGACGGATGCCTCGGCGTGCCTGATTAAGAGCGAGATACGCGCCCAGCTCATCGTAGTGGGCGGCGAGTTCAACCATGTGAACTCCTCGTTCTGCGGTTCTATGACCGAATCGATCCTGCGCGACCTGTACTTCGATAAGGCGTTTATCGGGATCAACGCGATTGACGAGGACCGCGGCGCCATGACGCCCTCCTACGTTGAGGCGACGAAAAAGCGCATTGTGCGCGAGAACTCGAACAAGACGTACGTGCTGTGCGACAGCTCGAAGTTCCATCAGTTCTCGAGTGTTCGCGCGTTTGGGTTCGATGGTGTGGCGATTATCGCGGAGTCCTATGACGAGAAGATCGCCCAACGTGCGCGCCTGATCACGCCGGAGGCGTAGGGTTTCAAGGCCCACGCCCGTGCGAGCACGGCCCATGGTGGCCAGCTGAATGGCGGGGCCTCTTTCTAGGGAACACAACGGCTTTTCGCCGTACGGAATCCGTATGACGCCAGCTAGATAGACAAATATGACAACGTTGTGAATCTAGAGAAACCTGTAGGTTAACAACGTGGTTAAACGATTAATCAGCCAGACTTTAGATACAGGTTAAACGATTAATTACCAACGAGTAGATAACCAAAGAGCAGATAAGGAGTTCACCATGTTGCTCTGCCCCAGCCTCATGTGCGCCGACTACGGCAACCTGCGTGCGACCGTCGAGGAGCTCGACGCCGCCGGCATTGATATCTTCCATTGCGACGTGATGGACGGCAGTTTCGTTCCCAACTTCGCCATGGGCCTCGAGGACATTAAGGCCGTGCGTGCCGCCACCAACAAGCTCGTTGACGTGCACCTTATGGTCGAGAACCCCGCCAGCAAGGTGGAGCTTTTCGCCTCCGCCGGCGCGGACATCATCTACATCCATCCGGAGTCCGAGCGCTACGTGGTCAAGACTCTCGCTGCGATCAAGGCCCTCGGCAAGAGCGCAGGCATCGCAGTAAACCCCGACACCTCGATTTCCGAGGTGGAGGAGATGTTGAACCTTTGCGACTACGTGATGGTCATGACGGTGAACCCGGGCTTTGCCGGTCAGAGCTTCATCGAGTTCACGAACGATAAGGTACGTCGTCTTGCCGCGCTGAAGGAACGCTTCGGCTTCAAGCTCATGATCGATGGCGCCTGCTCGCCTGAGCGCGTGCGCGATCTGTCCGCCATCGGTGCGGATGGCTTCATCCTGGGCACCAGTGCGCTGTTTGGCAAGGACGCCGGTTACGAGGAGTGCTTGCGTCGCCTGCGCGCCGGCGAGGTGTATTAGAAGCGTAATGGCAAATTAGGACGGAATGAGCGCGCGACACGCGCGAGCGGATTTGGAAAGGGGTCTCTTATGAAGATCGGTATTGGAAACGACCACGTCGCGGTTGAGTATAAGGAAGCCATTGCGGCGTATATCCAGGAGAAGTACGGCTATGAGGTCGTGAACTTCGGCACGGACAGCACCGAGCGCTTTGACTATCCCATCGCGGGTGAGGCCGTGGCGAACGCGGTCGTGGCCGGGGAAGTCGATCGCGGTATCGTGATCTGCGGCACGGGAGTGGGCATTTCGCTTGCCGCGAACAAGGTGCGCGGTATCCGTTGCTGCACCTGCTCTGAGCCGTATTCCGCTCGCTTGTCACGCGAGCACAACAACACCAACATGCTCGCATTTGGTGCTCGCGTGGTAGGCATCGAGCTGGCCAAGATGATCGTCGACGCCTGGCTCACCGGCGAGTTCGAGGGCGGCCGTCACCAGCGCCGCATCGATATGATTCGCCAGATCGAGGCTCGTCAGCTCGTGCGTGCGGAGGAGGCACGCGGCTGGTAGTGGAAAAGCCCGTCACCCGTGTGAACTGCGCCCCAAATCTTGGACGCCCTAAATAGCGACTAGGCTGGAGTGGGAAGGATAAACTGGACTTTCTTTT
>CABUMZ010000193.1 GCA_902492825.1 uncultured Collinsella sp. | reverse complement strand
TGAGGGGATGGATTTGCATGTCGGCGCAGTTGTCGGCATGGGTTCTGAGCAGACCGAGGTTGGGAGCGACGGTGTGCGGCTGCTCCAGGCTGCTCATAAAGCCACGTCCGACGGTAGTTTCGGTGGTGCCAAAGTGCCCGCCCGTCTTGCTGTCGCAAAAGCGCTCGACGGTGGCCACGCCCTGAACGGGATCGGCGAGCGCCCCCGTTGCCACAAAGAGCATAAGGTAAAGCGTGCTTTTCTCGCGCACGGCATTGCCGTCAAAGTTGTCGATGCGATTGAGGGCATTTGCATATAGGCGGCTGTCCAGCTTGTAGCTGGCGAGAGCCGACATCATTTCGTTGGCGGCCGGACCGCGATAGTGCTCGGCGATTGCCCGATAGGCGGACTCGCCGCCGCCGAGCTTGCTGCAGATTGCCGAGGAAAGGTTGAGCGTGGTGACAGTAAAGTCGCTGTAGATGGAGGGCGCGCACTGGTCAGGCTTGCGATGGACGATGTAACGGGTGAGATACGAGCGGTTGGAAGAGCATTTCTCGAGCAGGGTACTGCCGAGATAAGAGTTTCCATTGATGAGCATTCGGGCGATCTCGAGATGTTTAAGACCGCCGAACGAGCGAATATCGTTATAGAGGACCGAGCAAGGCGTCTCTGCTGCCACGGATACCTCCTTTGATTGCTTCCTAGCCAATATGGCGATAGGAATTAATGGCCCCCGGTGGGCGACGTATTAAATGGCTGCGCAATATATAGCGTAACCAAAGCAACATTATAGGCCACATGTTCGAAATTGCAGGAAGACTGAGAGATTTGGTTTGGACTGGACGGAAATCCCCTTCTGTTTTGATCTATAACAATTAGGACCGATTTTACTCGGTAATTGTTACAGATTGAGACGCTTGTGAACCGTGTCGACCGTTTGTCTCGATCTGTAACACGTAGAGGAAGATTCGCCCTGTAGATGTTACAGATTGAGACAATCAGCCGGGCCCACCTCGTCCGCCTCGTCATCTGTGGTTTACGTGGGGGCATGCGAAGCACGGGTATACTAACCGGCGGCGAATCTGCTCCATCGCTTAGAGCTGCTGCGTCTGGACGGCGCGTGATAGGGCTGCCAAAGCGATCGCCAGCGTGCTGAGCAACGTCCTCTCTGTGCGCACCTGTTTTTGTATGTATTAGCGCACTACCAAGCACGCCCGCGCGGCCGCATGCCGTGCCCATTGCGCGTGCAGATAAGGAACAACAACATATGCGTAATTCTGTATCCGACGTTACGGACGCCGAGATTCTGGACGAGGCCCGCGAGGCCATGACCCAGGCTGCCTTCGATGCCGCCGATGAGGCCAATGCTGCCCAGGCCGTCGAGTCCGCTACCGAGAGCCTGCCCGCCTTTGACGAGCTGGGGCTTTCCGACGAGATGCTTCGTGCTATCGAGAACCTAGGCTACACGGCGCCCACGCCTGTCCAGGCTGGCTCGATCCCCGTGGTGCTCGAGGGCCGCGACCTGCTTGCCGCTGCTCAGACCGGCACCGGCAAGACGGCCGCCTTCTTGCTGCCGACCATGAACAACCTGGAGCACATCGCTCCGCCCAAGCCCGTGCGCGAGCGTGGCGGTCGCAACCGCCGTCGCGGCGCCAAGAAGCCCGAGGGCAACGGTCGCGGTCCCTTGATGCTCGTCATCACCCCCACGCGCGAGCTTGCCCAGCAGATCGACGAGGTCGCGAGCAAGATTGCCGACGTCACTGGCCATGTCGCCGTGACCGTCGTGGGCGGCGTGAGCTACAAGCCGCAGACCGCGGCGCTCAAGTACGGCTGTGACATCCTGGTCGCTACGCCGGGCCGTCTGGTTGACCTGATCGAGCAGGGCGCCTGCCACCTGGACGAGGTCAAGGTGCTGGTGCTGGACGAGGCCGACCGTATGCTCGACATGGGCTTTTTGCCCGCCGTCCGGCGCATTGTGCGCGAGACGCCGGCCGAGCGTCAGACGCTGCTGTTCTCGGCGACCCTCGACGAGGAGGCCGTGGGCGAGATCACCGACCTGGTGAGCGACCCGGCTCGCGTGGAGATCACACCTGCCACGTCGACCGCCGACACCGTCGACCAGTTTGTGTTCCCGGTGTCCATCGAGGCCAAAAACAACCTGCTGCCCGAGTTCCTCAAGAAGGAGGGCCCGGAGCGCACCATCGTCTTTATGCGCACCAAGCACCGCGCCGACAGCTGCTGCCGTCGTCTGGAGCGCAAGGGCATCAAGGCCGCCGCGATTCACGGCAACCGCAGCCAGGCTCAGCGCGAGCGTGCCCTTTCGGCCTTCCGCGACGGTACCGTCGACGTGTTGGTGGCAACCGACGTGCTCGCCCGCGGCATCGACATCAGCGACGTGCGCTACGTCGTGAACTTTGACGTGCCGGCCGAGCCGACCGACTATATCCACCGCATTGGCCGTACGGGCCGCGCCGGTGAGCTGGGCTGGGCCATTACGTTTGTGACCGAGCAGGACGTGGACGAGTTCTACGAGATCGAGAAGCTCATGGACAAGACCGCCGACATCTACGAGGCCGGCGACCTGCATGTGGGCCCCAATCCGCCCGCGGTTGACCCCGAGCGCGATCCTGCGGCCTTTAAGGTGAAGAAGAAGACCAAGCGCGGCAAGTCCAAGAGCAAGAAGAAGCTTGAGCAGGCGCGTCGCGACGGCAAACGCAACGGCGACGATTACGGTGATGTGGCCGGTCGTTCCAACCGCGGTCGAGACGAGCGT
>CABUMZ010000192.1 GCA_902492825.1 uncultured Collinsella sp. | reverse complement strand
TTCTAGGCGCCATTCGCACCTGAGAACAGCGATGCGGGCGTCCGCCAAGATGAGTAGTAACCTCTCGCGGTACCATCGATCACCTGGCTTGGTACCGGCGATCAGCAAAAGGCGGTACCGCGAGTAGGCTGTCTCGGTACCGCTAATCAGCGCGCCTCTTCTTGGCGAAGTACTCTCGCATGTTCGGCCCCTCGAGATCTATGTAGCGGGCACCGGTTGCGATGCGGTTGAGGATCGAGTCCGCCATCAGCTCGCCCTCGATGCGCAGGTACCACTCGTTCGGCTCGAGCTGCGAGGCGATGACGGTCGCGCGGCGGCCCTCGCGCGCCTCCATGATCTCGAACAGGTCGACCGAGTTCTGCGTCGATATCGGCGTCGTCATGAAGTCGTCGACCAACAGGAGCGCGACGGACTTGTAGGCGTCCATCTTCTCGAAGTAGCTGCCGTCCTTGGCGGCGCGGGCCCGGTTCAAATCGTCGCAGATGTCGGCGAGGCGCGTGTAGCGCACGGGTATCAGCCTGCGGCACGCCGCGTTGCCGAGAGCCTGAACGACGAAGCTCTTGCCGCAGCCGGTTTTCGAGATGACCACGACGACCTCGCTCTCGCCGATCCACTCGCATCGGGCGAGGCGGTTGATACGGTCCTTGGCGAGCGTCCGGTCGGGCAGATAGACGACGTCCTCGACGCATGCCGAGGGATCCTTGAAGCGCGCGTCCTTGACGAGCTTGGCCACCTTGCGCTCCCGCCTGGCGGCGGCCTCCGCGTCGATGAGCATCTCCATCTTCTCCTCGAAGGTGAACCGATCGTACGACTCGTCCTCCACCATCTCGCGCAGCTTGTCCCCCATGGCCTTTATCCTGAACTGTCTGAACAGCTCGAAGTGCTCTTCGGTAAGCATCCTACTCGCCGCCTCTCTTGTAGGCGTCCGCGCCGCGCAGGCGGCCCGCCGATTTGGCGCGGTCCACCAGCTCGCCGGAGCCTGCGGCCCCGACGGGGCGCCCCTTGGCTCGCTCCTCGGCGTCGGACGACTTGATGGCGAGGATCGCGTTCTTGAGGCCGGTGTAGCTGGGAAGCGCCGAGGCCGCGTTCAGCTTGGCACAAGCGCGCTCGAGCAGCGCCGGCGCGTACGTCTTCGACAGCCCGAGGATGTTGCGGCAGGAGACGAACGACTGCTCGACGATCGCGCGGCTGGCGAGGACGCGCTCGATCGCCGATGCGGTCTCGGGGCCGACGCGCCTCGCCCACGACGCGAACCGCTCCGGCGACCACGGGTCGTCCAGTGCGGCATGGTTCTCGGGCATGTGCTCGACGTTGGTCGAGTACTGCCCCTTGCGGCCGTGAAGCCTCGGGTGCACGGCGACCACCGCCCCGCCGTGCATCACCGCGACCGACGACGAGGTCAGCTTCACGTCGACCTGCTCGCCGATGAGCGAGTGGTCGACGGAGTAGTGCATGTAGTCGACGGTGACGTGGTAGTCCGGGGCCACCTTGGCGCTGCGCCACTCGCACATCTCGTAGCGCTCGGCGGGAAGGGGCATCAGGTGCATGCGCTCCTCCTCGAACACCGAGTCGCGCGAGCCGTCCTTGGCGGAGAACGGCCGGGAGTTGAGCCATGCCACCTTCTCCGCGCAGAACTCGTTGAACTCGTCGATGGTATAGAATGTCATCTCGCCGGACGGCCCGATGATCCAGCGCTCAACCAGGTCGACGCACGATTCGGCCACGCTCTTGTCGCGCGGCCGACGGACCCGGGCGGGCAGGACGGCCGCCCCGTAGTGCTCGGCGAAGCGCTCGTACTCCCTGTTCACGAGCGTGACCCGCGGGGCTGCGGCCCGATCGGTCGCCGTGGCGGCGTTGTCGGGCACCCACATGCGCGGAACGCCGCCGAACTCCTCGAACGCGTGGATCTGGCCCTCCTGCCAGGATTTCTGCCTCATGTCGCAGAAGCCCTCCGCCCAGAACTTGTCCGAGAAGGGCAACGTGACGACCAGGACGTAGACCTTGGTCCTGGTTCCCAGCAGCTTGTCGGTGAGGTGGGCGACGTCGCCGGCCCAATCGATGAAGCACTTGGCCCCCGGCTCGTGGGAGAAGTGCCTGGTCGCGCCCATCTTGCCTGCGGCGTCGGCGAACATCTCGCAGAACGTCTGGTAGGCGTAGGCGAGCTTCCCCTCCGCCGCGGCGCGCTCGCAGTACTCGAGCCAGAAGAGCTTCACCGGCAGCTTCCGACTCATTTTCTTGCGCTCGACCAGCGCCGCCATGTCGGGTCTCAGGTAGGCGTCGTTCGGACGGCGCTCCTCCTTGGCGAAGAACATGTCATCGACCGCGTCGGCGTCCATCGAGCTCACGGCGTCGAACGTCAGGCCGCATTCGCGCATCACCTTGGCGCCGGCGGAGACGTCGCGCTTGCTGACGTGAAGCGCGGCCGCGATGTCCGACTGGGTGGCCCCTCCCTTGGCCAGCATCAGGAGGATTTTCTTGTTCTTGGACATAGGCATCGTGCCCCTTTCCATGAAAGCGAGCCCCGGATTGGGCTCGCGACATGGAATTCTAGGCTCGATGGGCGGCGGTACCAATTTATCTTACCCAGGGTACCAAGCCCGCTGACTGGCGGTACCAGATTCTGCTGATTGTTGGTACCGGAGAGGGTTACTACTCACCGCGGGACGAAGGGCCTTGTTCGCTTATGAGCGGGGTCATCAATCATGTTAGCAAAAGGCGCGGCTACTCGATGACGCGCTTGGCGAAGTCGGGGGCGAAGTAGTCGAAGGTGGCGCGCATGACGCG
>CABUMZ010000191.1 GCA_902492825.1 uncultured Collinsella sp. | reverse complement strand
GGCCTGCTGCTGTCCCAGTGGCTCGACCTGGAGTTTGTCCAGGAGGTCATCGCCAGCAAGCGCGCTGTCGAGACTCTTATCCCGGCCACCGACGTTGCCATCGAGCTGGGCGGCGAGGACGCCAAGATCATCTATTTCGACAACGGCATCGAGCAGCGCATGAACGGCACCTGCGCCGGCGGCACGGGCGCGTTCATCGACCAGATGGCAACCCTGCTGCACACCGACGCGAGCGGCCTCAACGAGCTCGCGGCCAACGCCACCACCATCTATCCCATCGCCAGCCGCTGCGGCGTCTTTGCCAAGACCGACGTGCAGCCGCTGCTCAACGAGGGCGCCCGCCCCGAAGACGTGGCTGCCTCCATCTTCCAAGCCGTCGTGACCCAGACCATCTCGGGCCTGGCGTGCGGCCGTCCCATTCGCGGCAACGTCGCCTTCCTGGGCGGCCCGCTGCAGTATCTCTCCGAGCTGCGCCACCGCTTCTACCTCACGCTCAACCTGGACGAGGAGCACCGTATCGTGCCCCAAAACGCCCACCTGTTTGTGGCGAGCGGCGCCGCCATGGCACACGAGTCAAACAAGCTCAGCACGTTCCCGCAGCTCATCGAGGCCATCGATGCCCTGGGTGACACGCAGGGTGCCGAGGTCGAGCGTCTGGATCCGCTCTTTGCCAACGACGAGGACTTTGCCGAGTTCAAGACCCGCCACGACCAGGAAGTCGTCCCCAAGGGCAAGCTCGACGGCTACACCGGCCGCGTGTTCATCGGCATCGACGCCGGCTCCACCACCATGAAGGCCGCGCTCGTGGGCGAGGACGGTCAGCTGCTGCACACCTGGTACGGCAACAACAACGGCGACATCCTGGGCACGGCCAAGGTCATCATGGCCGATTTCTACAACCACATCCCCGCCGGCTGCACCATCGGCCACGTGACCACCACGGGCTACGGCGAGGCGCTTCTCATTGAGGCCCTCAAGGCCGATTCCGGCGAGATCGAGACCGTCGCGCACCTGCGCGGCGCCAAGGCATTCCTGCCCGGCGTCGAGTTTATCCTGGACATTGGCGGCCAGGACATGAAGTGTCTGCGCGTCAAGGACGGCGTCATCGAGCACATCATGCTCAACGAGGCTTGCTCGTCGGGCTGCGGCAGCTTTATCGAGAGCTTCGCCGTGTCTATGAACATGGACGTGCGCGCGTTCGCCGATGCCGCCATCCATGCTAAGGCTCCCGTCGACCTGGGCAGCCGCTGCACGGTCTTTATGAACTCGCGCGTCAAGCAGGCGCAAAAGGAAGGCGCCACGGTGGGCGACATCGCGGCCGGCCTGTCCTATTCCGTCATCAAGAACGCCCTGTTCAAGGTCATTAAGCTGCGCGACCCCAAGGAGATCGGCAGCCAGGTGATCGTCCAGGGCGGCACCTTTATGTCCGATGCCACGCTGCGCGCATTTGAGCAGCTCACCGGCGTTCATGCCGTGCGTCCCGACATCGCCGGCTGCATGGGCGCCTACGGTGCGGCCCTGCTCGCCCGCGATCGCGCCGGCGCCGACGGCACCTCGACCATTCTTTCTGCCGAGGACATCGCGCACCTTACCGTGACGCAAAAGCAAGTCCGCTGCGGCCGTTGCTCTAACAACTGCCAGCTTACCGTCAACGACTTTGGCGGCGGCAGGCGCTTCATTACCGGCAACCGCTGCGAGAAGGGCGCCGGCCACAAAAAGCAAAAGACCGAGGCCCCCAACCTCTTCAAAAAGAAAAACGAGCTGCTCTTTAACCGCGAGGTGCTGAGCCCCGACGAGGCCCCGCGCGGCACCGTCGGCATCCCCCGTGCGCTCAACATGTACGAGAACTACCCCTTCTGGCACGCGTTCTTTACGCGCCTGGGCTTTAGCGTGCAGCTGTCCGACCAGTCGAGCAAGAAGACCTACCAGGCGGGCATCGAGTCCATGCCGTCCGAGAGCGTGTGCTATCCGGCCAAGATGAGCCACGGCCATGTGATGAACCTCATCGACCGCGATGTCGACTTCATCTGGATGCCGTGCGTGCGCTGGGAGCGCAAGGAGGATCCGACGGCTGGCAACTGTTACAACTGCCCCATCGTCATGAGCTACCCCACAGCGCTGGCGCTCAACATCGACGAGATTCGCGAACAGAACATCGAGTTCCTGTATCCGTTTGTGCCGTATCACGATAAGACCGAGCTTAAGCGCCGTCTGTACCAGGTGCTCGCCGTCGACCGTGTGGCCGATGCGCAAGCCGGTCGCGGTCGCGTGCGCGGTCCCAAGATCACGCGCTCCGAGGTCGATGCCGCCGTCAACGCTGCTTTTGAGGCCGATGCGCGTTTCCACGAGGATATCCAGACCATGGGCGAGGAGGCTCTTAAGTGGGTCGAGGACCATGGCGGTCACGGCATCGTGCTCGCCGGTCGTCCCTACCATAACGACCCCGAGATCAACCACGCCCTGCCCGAACTTATCTCGAGCTTTGGCTTTGCGGTCTTTACCGAGGATTCGCTTGCGCATCTGGTAAAGCCCGAGCGTCCGATCGTCGACCAGTGGATGTACCACAGCCGCCTGTACGCCGTCGCCCGTTTTGTGACGATGCGCAACGACCTGGACCTGATCCAGCTCAATTCCTTCGGCTGCGGCCTGGACGCTCTGACCACCGACCAGGTGCAGGAGATTCTGGAAGCCAGCGGCAAGATCTACACCGTGCTTAAGATCGACGAGGTGTCTAACCTGGGTGCCGCGCGCATCCGCATCCGCTCGCTCATGGCAGCGCTCAAGG
>CABUMZ010000190.1 GCA_902492825.1 uncultured Collinsella sp. | reverse complement strand
CGGGCGATGCCATCGACCAGCGCAATGGCGCCGTGGGGGCAGGCCGCGACGCAAGCGCCACAGCCAATGCAGCCTTCGCTGCAGCGGGCGTCGCCGCCTGCGGAGGCACAGCCGCTTCCGCAGGCAACGTAGGCCACGTTATGTTGAATGGATTTGGCCATAAGAGACTCGCCTATTTCTTAAGGAGATACGGATAGCTGTCGCGCACGGCCTTGATGGTCAGGCGGACGGCCTCGGGCAGACCGGTGTTGACGGCATCGACCGAGACGGTGCGAACCGTGCCGGCGACGCGAACCTTAAAGTGGTCCTCGTCCACGGCCAGGAAGCCCTCGTTCTCGGAGTTCTCCATGTCCTGATCGCTCCAGAACAGGGTGAGCTTGTCCTTGTAGGGACGACCCTCCTGGTAGGGGCAGAACACGGCGCAGTTGCCGCACTCGTTGCACATGCCGTCGACATGGACGACCTGATGCTTGGCCAGGCCCGGCACCTTAATTGCCACGTTGGCGCGGTTGGGGCACACGTCGCAGCAGACCTCGCACACCGAGCCGCAGCCCAGGCAGCGGGTCTTGGTGCAATTGCGCTTGTCGCGGCACAGCGACCCCTTGCGCTCGTAGCAGGCGTCCTCGCGACCGGCCTGAGCATTCTGGTCGGCGTACTTGTTAAAGACCACGCCAGCGATGGCACGGGCGACCTCGGCGGCGTCGGCGATAGCCTCGACCACGGTGGCCGGACCGCGACGGCAGTCACCGGCAGCCCAGACGCCCTCGACGCCGGTGGAGGTGGCGACAAGGCGGCCGCGACGGTCGTGCTCGACGCCCGCGGCATCGTACAGGCTGGCATCGATGCCCTCGCCCACGGCGCAGATCACCGTGGTGGCGGAAAGCTCGACGGTCTCGCCCGTGGCGACGGGGCTGCGACGGCCGCTTGCATCCGGCTCGCCAAGCTCCATGACGTCGCAGGTCAGCACGGCGCCGTTAAGCGCCTTGGGGGCCAGCAGCTCGCAGAACTCAACACCGTCGGCAAGAGCAAGATCAAGCTCTTCCTCGTCAGCGGGCATCTGCTTCTTGGTGCGGCGATACACCAGGCGCACGTTCTTCACGCCGGCCAGGCGCTTGGCCACGCGAGCCGCGTCCATGGCGGTGTTGCCGGCGCCAATGACCACGACGTCCTCGCCCAGCTCGAGTTTCTCGCCCTTCTTGGCGGCCTCGAGGAACTCCAGCACGTCGAGCTCGGCGCCCTCGCCCAAGCCTGCAGAGCCGGGCATCCAGGCACCGGTGGCCACGACCACGTCGGTGAAGCCCTGGGCCTTGAGTTCGTCGATGGAATCCACGCGAGCGTTGAGCTGCACCTTGGCGCCAAAGGCCAGACAGAGCTCGGCATCGTGGGAGATATCGTCGCTCGCGATACGGAACTCGGGGATCACGTGACGGACCACGCCGCCGAGAGAGTCGCGGGCCTCGAAGATGGTGACGGGCACGCCGGCACGCGTCAGGAAGAACGCCGTCGCCAGGCCGGCCGGGCCGCCGCCGATAACGGCAACGTTGCGCTCGCCGTCGTTGGCGATGGCCTGGGCGCGCAGCTTGGGCAGCACGGCGGTCATGGCCTCGCGGGCGGCCTTGAGCTTGCTGGCGCGGATCTGGGCGCCCTCGGGCTCGTAGAATGCACGCTCGCAGGCACGGCCGCAGGGATGCGGGCAGATGGTGCCGGTAATGAACGGCAGGGCGTTGCGCTCGATGATAATGTTGAGTGCGTCCTCGTAACGGCCCTCGTCAACAGCCGCCAGATAGGCGGGGATATCCTGCTGGATGGGGCAGCTCGTGCGGCACGGCGTGGTAAAGCAGTCGGAAAGCGGGCTCTTGCCGGCGACCTTGCGGTCGGGCAGCGAGCGCAGCGGCTTCTTATAGAGCGGGTTGGTGAGCGAGTCGGTCTGGATAGCAGTCACGGCCTCGAGAGAGACGCCCGCGAACGGCTTGCCGTCCAGATCGGTAAACTCGCCGGCCATCTGGCTAAAGCGCTCGTAGCCACCGGGCTTGAGCACGTCGGTCGCCAGGGTGACGGGCCAAATGCCGGCATCGTACAGGGCGCGGATGTTGTAGACCGTGGCGCCGCCGGAGTAGCTGATGCGCAGCTTGCCATCGAACTGCTCGGTAATGCGGCGGGCAGCCTCGATGGTCAGCGAGAACAGCGAACGGCCGGACATATACATCTCAGTGGAAGGCAGCTCGTTCCTCGTCACGTCGACGGGAAACGTGTTGGTCAGCTTGACGCCAAACTCCAGGCCGCGCTCGGCGCACAGGGCAATCAGGCGCTCGAACATAGGCACGGCATCGGCCCACTGCAGGTCCTCGCGGAAGTGCGTGTCATCGAAGACGATATAGTCAAAGCCCAGCTCGTTGAGGCGCTGGCGGGCAAACTCATAGCCCAGCAGCGTGGGGTTGCACTTGATGTAGGTGTTGAGGCCCTTCTCGGTGATCAGATAGGTCGCGATGCGCTCGATCTCCGCCGGCGGGCAGCCGTGCAGGGTAGACTCGGTGATGGAGTTGGACACGCGCGCCGGAATGGATTCGACAAACGCGGCGTCGACATGCTCAAACTTGTCCAGGTTGGCGAGCGCCCATGCGCGGCACTCGTTCCAGACGTCGGAGCCGCTGGCGTCCTTCATGCCTTCGATGTAGGCATCGACCTTGGGGCTCTTAATACCCTCCAGGTCATAGCCCACCGACATGTTGAAGACAAAGCCGTCCGGGCTGCCCAGACCATACTCGCGAGCGATCAGGTGACAGGCAAACCATGCCTTCACGTACTCGGCAAAGGCCTGCGGAACCTCGAGCTCG
>CABUMZ010000189.1 GCA_902492825.1 uncultured Collinsella sp. | reverse complement strand
AACATCGAATCGCCCAACGCCGACAGCGGAAAGAGTACGGCGGCAGCGATACCCATGCGCTCGTTAGCCATCTTGCCATCGAGCCTCGTCATACGGAAAAACTCATAGCAGCACAGACCGCTCATGACAGAAACAAAGATGGCCGTGGGCACGATACCCAAAACCAGGCACAGGATAAAGACAACGGCGTAAACGATACCGGCGGCGGCACGGGTGATAAAGCCCGCAAGCCACGAACCGGTGCCATTCTTCGCTGCGGGCGCTCCCGCAGCGACAGCCTTGCGCTCAGATGTCTTGGGAGCAGTTGCCTTGGGACGATCGGACACGATTAAGCCTCCTCGGTCTTGCTCAGACCACCAAACCTACGGTCACGGCCCTGATAGGCCAAAATGGCGTCGACAAGGCCCCAACGATCAAAGTCGGGCCAATAGGTATCGGTGACGTAGAATTCGGAATAAGCCACCTGCCACAGCAGATAGTTCGAAAGGCGCAGCTCACCAGAAGTGCGAATCACAAGCTCAGGATCGGGAAGGCCGGCGGTATAGAGGTGGGAAGCCACCATGTCGTCATCAATTGCGGCAGGATCGATCTTACCGGCGGCAGCGTCGAGTGCGATCTGACGGACAGCGCGGGTAATCTCGGCACGCGCGCCGTAGTTGACGGCAAGCGCCAGCGTCATGCCGGTGTGATCGGCGCACTCAGCAAGACCGCGTTCAAAAACGTCGCGGGTCTTCTTGGGCAGCGCGGAAATGTCACCCAAAAAGACAACGCGCACGTTTTCGCGCTTCAGAAGCGGCAGCTCGTCGATGAACGTCTTGGCAAACAGGTGCATCAGAACGTTGACTTCGTGCTGAGGGCGATTCCAGTTTTCGGTCGAAAACGCATAGGCAGAAAGCACGTCGACGCCCAGACGCACGCAGGCGGTAATAATCTCACGAAGGGAGACGATACCCGCCTTGTGGCCCTCAGTGCGCGCAAGACCGCGCGACGTGGCCCAGCGACCGTTGCCGTCCATGATGCACGAGATATGGTGCGGAATGTTATTGAGGTCAAGGTCGGAAAAACCGACGCCCGCAGGGGCGTCGGCAAAGTACTCGACCAGTTTATGCTCGTCGTATTGCACCTTAGATCTCCATGACCTCGGCTTCTTTTTCCTTCAGAAGCTCCTCGACCTTGGCGACATACTCATCGGTGTGCTTCTGGACCTTGGCCTGCTCGCGACGGACATCGTCCTCGGTGAGCTCCTCATCGCGCTCGAGCTTGTTGTTGAAGTCACGACGGATGTTACGGATAGACACCTTGGCCTGCTCGGCGTACTCGCGGCACTCCTTGACGAGCTCGCGACGGCGCTCCTCAGTGGGAGCCGGGAACGGAAGACGAACGACGGTGCCATCGGAGTTGGGGGTAATACCCAGATCGGAAGCGCCGATGGCCTTGACGATAGCATTGATGAGTGCCTTGTCCCACGGCTCGATGAGCAGCATGTGGGCCTCGGGGGTCTTGACGGCGGCAACCTGCGTGACCGGCGTGGGAACACCGTAATAATCGACGGTGATGTCGGACAGAATGTTGGCATTGGCGCGGCCGGTACGGACCTTGGAGAAGTTATGCTTGAGGGACTCGAGCGACTTGTCCATATGGGCGGTGATGTTATCTGCCATGCTTAATCCTCCTGATAGACGAGCGTGCCGACGGGCTCACCCGAAAGCGCGCGCTTGACGGTGTCCTCGCCATCGATGTTGAGGACCAAAATCGGCATACGGTTATCCTGGCACAGTGCCGTAGCCGTGGAATCCATAACCTGCAGACCGCGGACGAGAACCTCGTGATAGGTAATCTTGTCAAAACGGACGGCATCGGCGCACTTGACGGGATCCTTGTCGTAGATGCCGTCAACCTTGGTGGCTTTAATCAGAATCTCGGCGCCGATCTCGCACGCACGAAGAGCCGCGGCGGTGTCGGTCGTAAAGTACGGATTGCCCGAACCGGCGGCAAAAATAACGACGTTGCCCTTGGAAAGGTGGTTGATGGCGCGACGGCGAATATAGGGCTCGCAGATCTCGTTCATCTGGATAGCGCTCATCACGCGGCAGTGAACATCGTTATGCTCGAAGGCATCCTGCAGGGCGAGCGCGTTCATAACGGTTGCCAGCATGCCCATGTAGTCGGCCTGAGCACGCTCCATGCCACCGGCAGCGCCGGCCATGCCGCGGAAAATATTGCCGCCGCCGACAACGACGCCGACCTCATGGCCAACGGCGAGCAGCTCCTTGACCTGCTTGGCAAGATGGTCGGTAACCTTGGGGTCGATGCCATATTGGCCGTCGCCCATCAGCGCTTCGCCGGAAAGCTTAAGAAGCACGCGTTTATATCGGATGTCGGACAAAGCGATCCTCCTTTAGATTGAACTCTCAACATTCTATCAAAGGCTCTAAGAAGAGCCATGAAAAAGCAGGCTGTGAGTAAAACCCACAGCCTGCTCATTACCAGCTACAAGAGCTTATTTACTCGCCACGGACCAGACGGTCAAAGGCAACGACGGTAATGGTGTCGCCGAGCTCCTTGGAGACCTGCTCTGCGTACTTCTTGATGGTGAGGGAGCTGTCCTTGATGAACTCCTGCTCGGTGAGCACGGACTGCTTGTAGAACTTCTCCAGACGGCCGACAGCCATCTTCTCCTGAATGGCCTCGGGCTTGCCGGACTCGGCAGCCTGAGCCATGTAGATCTGCTTCTCGTGCTCGACGGTCTCGGCCGGAACCTGATCGCGGGTAGCGCAGATCGGGGCGACAGCGGCAACCTGAAGGGCAACGTCGTGAGCGAAGGTCTTGAAGGATTCAGCCTGAGCGGTC
>CABUMZ010000188.1 GCA_902492825.1 uncultured Collinsella sp. | reverse complement strand
CTGGTGATCTCCGCCTTGAGAGGGCGGCGTCCTAAACCGCTAGACGAACGGGCCATATGTAGCAAATGCAATGGCTGGGATGGAGGGAGTCGAACCCCCATTGACGGAACCAGAATCCGCTGTCCTGCCATTAGACGACATCCCAATGACTGCATTGCTGCGCTCGGCTGTGCCTTTGCGCAAGAAAGAAATATACGGGAAGTCTCGCCGTGACGCAAGCCCCAATTTTGACTTTTTTGAAATTCAGTCAAATTGGCCTAATTTAGTCCAACCCGTGAAGGACCTGTGAAGCCGACCGCTGTACACGAAGGGCAAAACGCCGCGAGCGGTAGCCGTCAACCGTTGGCAGATTCTACCGTGAAAACGATAGCACCAGGCAACACAATCGAAGTATCAATGATCACGTAGATATCGAGGCACCATGGACGAAGAGCTTGATTACCTATGGGAGACCCTGGGCCTTGAGATCACGGCCGACCTTTGGCCCGAACGGGACAAAATCCATCCCGCACTGCGCCCCGCCATTACTGTGGTGCAGGCAAAATACCGCCGTGCATCCTTTTTGATCATGCGGATGTCATGGCACGCGGGACTCCCCGACCTTAAGCGAATCCAGGCAAGCCTCGTCGAGTTGTCCGGTATGCCGACCGTCATATCCGAGGCGCACCTGGAGCAGCGCCAGCGCGAGCGACTGCAACAGCAGCGGATTCCCTTTATCTGCCCCGGCGTTCAGGCATATCTGCCCTTTATGGACGAGGAGTACTGGAGCGGCAAGCCCAACAAACACGTAAAGGTCTACGATCCGCACGAATGGGCACAGCTGGCGGACTGACTGGGGCAGGCCCGCCGGCGGAAAGTGCGTCCCAGATTTCAAGCTCAAACTGGTCCCTACTTTCCCGTCGAGCCCTCAACCGGAAACCGTGTCCCGCAATCGAAGCTCAGAATGGGACGTGCTTTCCGCAACCGGCCACTTTGGGAAAGTGCATCCCATTCTGGAAGCGAATTCCGGGTCGCACTTTCCGCAGCCGCTACAGCAACGCCTCGGACCAAGCCGATTCCCTAAAGGAATCACAAAGTCGTCGCCCACCAGCAGCGGACGCTTGACCAGCATGCCGTCGGTCGCCAGCAGCTCGTAGCACTCCCGATCCGTCATGCCCGCATCCAGACGCGCCTTCAGGCCCAGCTCTCGATATTTCATGCCCGACGAATTAAAGAAGCGCCGCACCGGCAGCCCCGAACGAGCAATCCAGGTCGCAAGTTCATCAGCCGTGGGATTGTCCAAAACGATATCGCGATCGATATACTCTACCCCATGTTCGTCCAGCCATGCCTTGGCCTTCTTACAGGTCGAGCACTTGGGATATTCAACAAACAGTACGGTCATGGGAATCCTCCGAATATAGATCGGCCAACGCAGGCACACGCCACACGAGGCGCCTTCGTATGATGGGCCAATTGTAGCCCACGGGTCACACGCTAACCGAACCGTACCCCGAATCCGCGTTTGATGAACGGCAGCAGCTCCATTGCCTCGGGCGTGATATGGCCCGCAACGTTCATGCGCTCGTCACCGGGAAGATCGACCCGCGCAATCTCAAGCTCGCCTTCGTAGCGCCCATATCCGCTATTGCTCACAGCGATCGACCCCGCCTTTCGCGGCAGGCCGGCTCCGGCATCCGTCGGCACGGAATCCGGCTTAAGCTTCGTACGTGACTCCTGAGACCTAAAGATGAGGACACTCGAGTCGGGCCGGTCGTGATGAATCTGCCCGCGCACATAGGCATAACCGGGCTCAAGCTCGCATTGCAGGTCCACGTATCCGGCGGAAACTTGAGCAAACTGCGCCCAGCCCGCATCGGAAAGATCGGGGTCGCCGACCAACACAATGTCGCAATCGGCGCCATGTGCAAGCTCAAGCATATTGAGAGCAACCTTTGACGCGCGACCGCGCTGCGCCTCGACCGTCGGCAGTCCCTCGAATACCGGCCCGCGAACGTTAGCATCACCCGGCACAAAAGCCATGATTTCGAATCCAAGCGCCGCAAGACGAAGATTCGTCCGAGCAACATCTTCAAGAGCTAAACCGGTATAAGGCTTGGGGTAAAAATTGTGGCAGGCGGCAAAACGAGTCACATCGGCGCCGGCTTCACGCCACGATGCGATTTCATCAGAACTCACCGTCGATGCATTGACCACAATGCGAAATACACCGGACAGCTCCGCGACCCGCTGGGCGCTAAAACCATAGTCCAAACGAAGGTATTCCAACCCCAAATCGCGCAGATCCTCGATGCGCTCAAGCCCGAGCAAATCGCACGTGCGAGGCCCCACATCGGCAATGAGCGCAATGCCGCGGGCGGAAAGCAGCGACAGAACATGACGGACTTTATCTGCATACGCCGCTCCCCCATCCTCGGGAATATGCAGCGAGGTGAACGCATAGCGCGCACCCGCCGCGGCACCGCGCTCAATCGTCCGCTCAATATCCTGCAGAGGGCTGGAAAGATAAATCGAAATACCCGTTTTCACGCTTCAACGCTCCTTTAAAAAGGCCGGCGGAGCAGCTAGCCCCGCCGGCACAACCATAACATCAAGAAATCTGCTGCGCGCCGCGAACCCCGAGCAACACGGCTCGCGATATCAAACTACTCGCCAAAGAACTCGTTGATCTTCTGCTCGTCGACGCCAAAGAACCACGTCAGGACAAAGCCGGCGGCATAGGCAAGCAGCATAGCGGCAACGTAGCCGAGTTGCTGGCCAGGAACGACGATCAGCAGGCCAAACAGACCGGAAACGCCCTGAGAAACCGTGCCGATGTGAAGCAGCGCCGCGAGCGCGCCGCCAAATCTGGCACCCAGGCATGCCGCCACAAACGGACGAACGA
>CABUMZ010000187.1 GCA_902492825.1 uncultured Collinsella sp. | reverse complement strand
CCTCGGGCGACCTGATCGTCAACGTGCGCGTCGCCGACCACGAGCGTTTTAAGCGTAATGGCGATGACCTGTACCTGGTGAGCGATATCTCGATTGCTCAGGCCGCGCTCGGTTGCGAGATTGAGGTCGAGGGCATTATGCCTGACGAGGTCGTCAAGCTGTGCGTCCCCGCCGGCACACAGTACGGTGACACCGTGAGCGTCAACAATTACGGCATGCCGCGTATCGGCGGCGGCGGTTCGCGCGGTCGTCTGATCGTGCAGCTTCGCGTGGTCGTCCCCACCAATCTCTCCAACAAGCAGCGCGAGCTGCTTCGCGCCTTTGCCGACGAGATGGGCGATGACGTCGCATCCGGTAAGAAGTCGGTGACCGACCGTATCAAGAGTGCCCTCGACGACATCCTCGATTAAGGAGCCCGTGTGCTCGCACCCCATATTTCCGTCGTCAACCTCGGATGCCGTGTCAACCGGGTTGAGTCCGACCGTATCACTGCTGATCTTATGCGCTTGGGTTTTGCAATGGTGGAGCCTCAGGATGCAGAACTGATCGTCATCAATACCTGTGCCGTGACGGGGGAGGCCGAGGCCAAGACCCGCAAGGCCGTCCGTCACGCCCTGGCCTATTCGGGAGAGCCTTACGTGGTCGTAACCGGCTGCGTCGTTAACCTGCATCCCGAGGAGCTGCTGGAGCTCTCCGATCGCGTGATCGCCGAACCGTCCAAGATAGACGTCGCCGAGCGCGTCTGTGAGGTGCTAGGTGTCGAATCCGATAGCGTGCCCGCCTGCAGCGATGGCGACGTGGTCGATGCGCTCGGTCGTTCGCGGCTGGGCGTGAAGATCCAGGATGGCTGCAACCACCGCTGCACTTATTGCATTGTGTGGAAGGCCCGCGGCCCCGAGCGTTCCGTGCCCGTCGAGTCCGTGCTCGAACAGGTGCGCGAAGCGCAGGAGGCCGGCGTGCCCGAGGTCGTGCTGACCGGCGTGAATCTGGGTGCCTATGACGGCAAGAGCGCGACCGACGAACATGTCGAGATCGATGAGCTGCTCCAGGCCATCATGGAGCGCACCGAGATCGCCCACGTGCGTATCTCCTCGGTGGAACCCATGGATATTTCCGAGCGCCTGCTCAAGGTGATGGCTCGCTATCCGAAGCGTATCGCGCCGTTTTTGCACCTTCCCGTGCAGTCTGGCTGCACGGCGACGCTGCATCGCATGGGTCGTCCCTATAGTGCCGAGGCCTTTGAGGATACGGTGCGCATGATTCGCGCTAACCTGCCACAAGCGTCTCTTTCGTGTGATGTCATCGTCGGTTTTCCTGGCGAGACGGACGAGGAGTTCGAGGAGTCGCTGGCACTGTGCCGTCGCGTGGGCTTTTCGCGCATGCACGTGTTCCGCTATAGCAAGCGCCCCGGCACCCTCGCCGCCGACATGCCCGACCAGGTACCTCCTGAGGTCATGGCCGAACGCAGCCGTCGCATGCGTGCCGCCGCACAGGAGCTTGCGATCGCCGATGCCCGTCGTCGCGTGGGCACGGTCGAGCGTGCGGTGCTCGAGTATGGTGACAACCTGACGCTCGGCTCGTTCCATCATGCCCGTCTCGATGATACCTGTGGACTTACAGCCCCGTGCCTGCTCGATGTTGCTATCATCGGAGTCGATGATTCCGGCTTGGTCCATGCACGCAGGGAGGTTCATGGAAGCCTCGAAGATTAGACTTACCGTTCCCGAGGGAATTGATCCCTCATGCGTTTTGGGCGCCGGCGACGGCGTCCTTCGCGCGCTCGAGAGCTTGGTTCGCGCCCATGTGGTCGCCCGTGGCGATAGCATCGCCGTGTGCGGTGACCCGGACGAGGTCGAACTCGTGGCGCGTTTTTTCGAACACGCTTTTCGCGAGGCGGTCGCCGGGCGCACGCTGTCTGCCGACGATGTCTCTCGCTGCCTGGTCGTCTTGCGCGACGGTGAGCACGAGGCTACGTCGCTTCGCGATGACGTGCTGCTTTCGTATCGCGGCCGCGTCATTCGCCCCAAGACGCTTGGGCAAAAGCGCTATGTGGATGCCATCCGCTCGCATACCATCACGTTTGGCTTGGGTCCTGCCGGTACCGGTAAGACCTATCTGGCTATGGCGCTCGCCGTTGCCGCGCTCAAGCGTCACGAGGTGGGCCGTCTGATCTTGACGCGTCCGGTTGTCGAGGCGGGGGAGAATCTGGGCTTTTTGCCCGGCACCCTCGAGGAAAAGATCGATCCCTACATGCGTCCGCTTTACGACGCCCTTTTTGACATGATGGATCGCGAGCGCACCGATGAGCTTATGGAGCGCGGCGTGATCGAGATCGCCCCGCTTGCCTACATGCGCGGCCGCACGCTGAGTGATGCCTTCGTGGTGCTCGACGAGGCGCAAAATACCACGCCCGAGCAGATGAAGATGTTCCTGACACGCCTTGGGTTCAACTCCAAGTTCGTGATTACCGGCGACCTGAGCCAGCGCGACCTGGTGGGTCGTCGTGGCGGTCTTGCCGACGTTGAGCAGATTTTGGGCCGTGTCGACGATGTCGCATTTTCTCACCTCGAGCGTGCCGACGTGGTGCGTCATGCCCTGGTGGGTCGTATCGTCGAGGCATATGATGCTTATGATGACGTGCGCGAGCAGCGCCCGCGCGACCGAAAGGAGCCCCGTTGAGTGTATTGATCAGCAACGATGCCGAGCTCGATACGCTGCTCGACGCGCAGGAGGTGGAGCACATCTGCGAGGTCGTGCTTGCCGCCGAGGGCGTTGAGCGTGAAGTCGAGATTTCCCTTTCGTATGTCGACGAGGACGAGATGCACGAGCTCAACCACGAGTGGCGCGGTATCGACCGCACCACCGATGTGCTCTCGTTTGAGTGCGATTCGGCCTTTGACGATGACATTCCCGCCGATGA
>CABUMZ010000186.1 GCA_902492825.1 uncultured Collinsella sp. | reverse complement strand
CAGGGGATAGGCGCAGTCGTGTCCACGACCAGCGGCGGCTCGGGGCGCGCCTCGCCAATGTCGGACACGCGCAGGCGCGGCAGCGTGGCCTTGGCCTCGGGCGTGTCCTCGGCCTCCTGCGCGGCACGCAGCGCGGCCGTGCGCTCGACCACGTCGGCCAGCTCGGCATCGGTCATGGCATCGCGCTTGGCTGCCAGCTCGGCGGCCTCGGCACCCTCCGAACCCTCGGCGGCGTCCACCGGCACCAGCTCGACCAGCGCCATATGGTCGTTCTGCAGCACCAGCTCGCGCAGCAGGTCCTCAAAATAGCTGCCGTCCAGCTCGCTACGCAGCTCCTCGTACACCGGGCCGTACTTGAGCGCCAGCGTCGCGGCGTCGTCATCGTAGAGCCAGGTGCTCAGCGCGTCGCACGCAATGGCCACGCCGTCGGCGATGCCATAGTCGCGCTGGCGCAGATCGTATTCGTTGCTGCTGATGATGGCTTCCAGGCGCTCGCGCGGAACGCCGTGCTCGCACAGGTCGCGGCAGGCGTCCTGGAACACGCGGCGCAGCTCGCGCGCCACGCCGGGCTGCGCGTTCTGCAACATGATGAGCTCGTAGGGCTGCAGGCTCTCGGCCGCGGTGTAGCTCACCACGTTGCCGCCCAGGCCGGCGGCTAGAATGGCCTTCTTAACCGGTGCTTCGTTGGAACCCAGCAGCGCCTCGAACAGGATATCCGCCGCGATCGTGCGCTTGCGGTCGAGTGCACTGCCCAGCACAAGGCCCAGGCCCACCAGGGCGTTCTCGGGCGTGGTGGCCATCTCGACGCGCTTATACTCGCAGGTCACAGACGCCTGCACGTCCAGCGGATTGGGCGCCAGCGTGGACGGGTCCTCGCCGGCGGCAACGGCAGCGTCCATGCGGCGGCTCGCGGCACTCGGCTGCGACAGATAAAGCTCGTCCAAAAACGCCAGTGCGCGGTCCACATCTAGGTCGCCGTAGAGCGTAATGTAGGAGTTGGAAGGGTTGTAGTGGCGCGCGTGCGTGTCCAGGAACTGCTCGTAGGTGAGCGCGGGAATCGCGCGCGGGTCGCCGCCGCTCTCGTGCGCATAGGCGGTGTCGGGATAGAGCGCGGCGTTGACGGCGTCGTCCAGCACGCTCATGGGGTCGGACAGCGCGCCCTTCATCTCGTTGAACACCACGCCGTTATAGCGCAGCGTGCCCTCGCGCAGGCTCGCGGAGCTGTCGCCGCCCTCGCCCTCGACGCCCTCCGGCAGGTCCAGCTCGTAGTGCCAGCCCTCTTGCTCAAAAATGGTGGGCTTGGTATAGATGGCCGGATTGAATACCGCGTCTAGGTACACGTCCATCAAGTTGTACAGGTCCTGCTCGTTGGTGGTGGCAACGGGGTAGATGGTCTTGTCGGGGTAGGTCATGGCGTTGAGGAACGTCTGCATGGAGCTCTTGATCAGGTCGACAAACGGCTCCTTGACGGGAAACTTGGCCGATCCGCACAGCACCGAGTGCTCAAGAATGTGGAACACGCCGGTGGAATCGGCCGGCGGCGTCTTAAAGCCAATGGCAAAGGCCTTGTTTTCGTCGTCGCACGCTAGGTACAGCAGGCGAGCGCCCGAGGCAGCGTGACGCAGCACGTAGGCGTCCGAGTCAAGCTCGGGCACGGTCTCGCAGCGCTCGACGGCAAAGCCGTGGCAGGTGGTGCCGGGCACCAGCAGTGCGGCAGCAGCGGCGCGCGGGTCGGTTGAGGTGGTGGGCATATGCAGTCTCCTTTGACGCCCCAGCGGGGGCGAATCGAGTCGAATCCTCGAGAGTATACCCATATGGGGCCGCGGCTCTGCGGCGAACTGAAGACGATGTGGGTGGACTAGCCTAACTAGGTTGATAACGATTGCCGCTGGTAGCCGCTGCACCCCGCTAAAGTGAAATAACACCCCGTTTACCGAATCATTTAGGAAATATATGGACTCCTAAAAAGTTCTAATACAATATAAGTCATCTATCTATAAACTGCTGATTCCTTGCAAAGGTATGGTTGATATGGTTGAAGCAAATAGCGTTATCCCCCTGTACAAACAGATTGTTCGTGCGCTCTCTGATTCGATCGCCAACGGCACGTACCGCCCGGGAGATAAGCTTCCGACCGAGGCGGAGCTCATCGAGCAATTTGGCGTGAGTCGAATAACGGTTCGCTCCGCAATTAAAGAAATGGAAGATGCTGGGCTTGTTGAGAGGGCCCGAGGCAAGGGCACGTTCGTTTCGTCGGACACACAGATGTATGCCGCGGACGACCGTGAGAGCTTTACCCATTCGTGCCAGCTTGCGGGCAAGCAGGCGTCTACCAGGGTTCTCGCAATGGGCTGGGACTTCCCAAGCCTGCGAGACGCGAAGTTTCTGGGCGTAGACGATACCCAAAAGGTATTGCGTAGTCGTCGTCTGCGTCTTGTGGATGACAAGCCCACGATGCTGGAAACCAATAGCTATTCCGCTGCGCTTTCTTTTTTGGAGCATGAGTCCCTCGAGGATTCGCTGATGGCGGTACTCGATCGCCAGGGGATCAAGATGGGCCCCAACACGCGTACGCTCGAGGTCTGCTATGCGAGCGAGCTCGAGGCGGCATACCTTAACGTGGAGCTAGACTCTCCGCTGCTTCTGTTTGTTGATAGACGTTATGCTCCAAGCGGCGAGCCGCTTTTCATCTCCCGTCAGGTGTACTGCACCGAGCGACTGAAGTTCTATTTGTAAATTAGAGATAGATTGGTCGATTTACCGACCAATTGCTACCGTTCGCGGATTTGGAAAATAGACACACCGCGTAGGGTAGATTGCTAATATACTTTGTTATGACAATATAGTACGTCTTATTGATATTGGAGAACTATGAATAAGATATGGCTCTGTTAGACCAGGATTGACATACATGTGTCCCCACGGTGCCATATCGTTGA
>CABUMZ010000185.1 GCA_902492825.1 uncultured Collinsella sp. | reverse complement strand
AGGCCCGCAGATCGCGGCACACATCACCACCGTCCGCGGCGTGGGCTATCTGTTTAAGGACTAGATTTCCACCACAAAGGGGACAGGCACCTTTGTGGTGGTTTTGCCGTAGGCCGGGTCCTTTCGGGTCTGCAGCAGAACTTAAGCCTTCCTAAAAGATTGCGTTCTCATACACGTTCGCCCGCATATTGGGGTACAACTCAACGTGAACAATGATGGCCCGCCACATGTTTGGCGGGCCTTTGGTTATTTGACGAAAGGATCGCAGCTATGAGCGAGAACGATTCCCAGCATCCCCAGGATGCGGGCAACGCCGGCGAGACCCAGCAGCAGCCGCGCGTGCAGGTGGAGTCGACGCCTGCCGGTAGCAACATTCCCTACGTGCAGGCCTACGACACGCAGACCGGAAAGCCGCTGGGCGGCCAACAGGTCGTGAACAAGCACACGGTGGTCAAGACCAAGACCAAAAAGCTGCCGATCTTTATTACGGCACTCGCCGGCTGTGCCTGCGGCGCCCTGCTGGTCATTGCACTCATTATGAGCGGCACGCTCGATATCGGTGGCGGCAAGAATGCCGTGACGGCGGGTGCTTCGGGTTCGTCGACGCAAAAGATCACGATCGACTCCGAGGACACCACGCTGGCCGAGGCCGTTTCCGCCAAGGCCCTGCCCTCCGTCGTTTCCATCACCGCCACTTCGAGCGGTAGCCAGAATGGCTCGCTTTCGCAGTCTGCCGACGAGTCGGATAGCTCGGGCAGCGTCGGTTCGGGCGTGGTGCTCGATACCGAGGGCCACATCCTCACCAACAACCACGTGGTTGATGGCTATGATCAGTACGTGGTGACCATGGACGACGGCACCACCTACGAGGCCGAGTTCGTGGGCAACGATGCTTCGAGCGACCTGGCCGTCATCAAGCTCAAGGATGCAGACGCCTCCAAGCTCACGCCGATCGAGATCGGCGACTCCTCCAAGCTCAACGTGGGCGAGTGGGTCATGGCGATCGGATCGCCGTTCGGCAACGAGCAGTCTGTCTCCACGGGTATCGTCTCGGCGCTGTATCGCTCCACGGCCATGAGCTCTACCAGCGGTAACACCATCTATGCCAACATGATCCAGACCGATGCCGCCATCAACCCGGGCAACTCCGGCGGCGCGCTCGTCAACGACAATGGCGAGCTTGTGGGTATCAACTCGCTCATCGAGAGCTACTCGGGCTCCAGCTCGGGCGTGGGCTTTGCCATTCCCGTTAACTACGCCAAGAACATTGCCGACCAGATTATCGACGGCAAGACGCCGGTGCATCCGTACATGGGCGCTACGCTTTCGAGCGTCAACGCGCTCAACGCCCGCACCAACAAGCTGAGCACCGATAGCGGTGCGTACGTGGCGAGCGTCGTTGAGGATGGTCCTGCCGCCAAGGCCGGCATTCAGGAGGGCGACGTCATCACCAAGCTGGGCGATGACGAGATCACGAGCGCCGATGGCCTGATCATCGCGCTGCGCAGCCACGAGGTGGGTGAGAAGGTCGAGATCACGCTCATGCGCGGCAAGGAAGAGAAGAAGGTCACCGTCGAGCTGGGCTCCGATGAGGAGCTGCAGAACCAGCAGCAGGACGACAGTTCGACCGACACCGGCAACGGCGGTATTACCGACGAGCAGCTGCGCCAGTACCTGGAGGAGCTGCTGGGCCAGCAGGGCCAGGGTCAGGGCTACGGCCAGGGTTACTAACGAGCCACTCCACACATATCGAAGCCAGAGGGGGCTGTCCCGTCAACGCGAGACAGCCCCCTCTTTTCCTATTGATCCGTTGGGGACGGAGGAAAACGGATCACTTGTGGCAGGCAAGAGGCTTGGTTTGGAAGGGCTTGGACAGTTAGTTCAGATACGTATAAATCTGGGGCAGCTTGGGATGCGTTTTGAGCAATTTTTGATTGGGATGGGGCTCGAATGGGTGTTTGGAAGGGAGAGCGGGACGTTTACATGGTCTCGAGGAGCCCAAATTAGTTGAAACAGGGGTGTTCGTGCCTGATCCAGCTCTAGGATTTATACGTATCTGAACTAACTGTCCGCCCCGGTCCGGCGGCTGCCGATTCGGTGCGGTTCGAAAGGGTTATTCGGCCCCATCGTGACCGGTGGTACTCTTGTATCCGTTTGAAATCGAGCGAAGGAGTGCCGCTATGGAGCAATCGAGCCTGTTTGGTGACGGCGTGGACATCGATACCGAAACGCCCGCGAGCGCGGATGCCACCGCACCGGTCGACGCCCGTGCCCAGGCGGCAGCGCGTGCGGCCGAGCTGCGCCACGAGCTCGATTACCACGCCTATCGCTACTACATGCTCGATGCACCCGAGATCACGGACGCCGCCTTTGACAAAATGCTCGTTGAGCTGCAGGAGATCGAGGCGGCCTACCCCGATTTGGTGACGCCCGACAGCTATACCCAGCGCGTGGGCGGCTACGTGAGCGAGCAGTTTACGCCGGTCACACACATGGCCCGCATGTATTCCATGGACGATGCCATGGATCTGGATGAACCTGACGCGTGGCTCCAGCGCACCGAGGATGCGCTCGGTGCCGGCAGCGTCACCTATACCTGCGAGCTCAAGATCGACGGCCTGGGCGTGGCCCTTACCTACCAAAACGGCACCTTCGTACGTGCGGCCACACGTGGCGATGGCACCACGGGCGAGGACGTGTCGCTCAACGTGCGCACCATCAAGGATGTGCCCATGCACCTGTCCGAGCGCTCGCCCACATGGGCGCCGACCGCGAGCGCACCATTGAGGTACGCGGCGAGGTCTACATGCCCAAGGGCAGCTTTGTTCGTCTGAATGAAGAGGCCGATGCCGAGGGCCGCGACCCCTTCGCCAACCCGCGCAACGCCGCCGCCGGCAGCCTGCGCCAAAAGGATCCCAAGGTCACGGCGCGCCGCGACCTGGCCACCTTTATCTATGCCATCGCCGATACCG
>CABUMZ010000184.1 GCA_902492825.1 uncultured Collinsella sp. | reverse complement strand
CAATGGTATACGGGTGCATCATCGACGTCTTCAATACAGAAAATATCAGTGCGGAATGTTCCGGAGAGAAGCCCCGTCCCGCCCCGGATCCCCTGCGTTTACGGCCTTGAGGTCGGCGTGGGCGGAGAATGTGGTTGATGGGAATACGTGTCCCTTTCGCTGTTTCGCGGCTTTGCCGCGAAAAGCGCGTTACTTTGGGATGGGTGGGGAACGTGGTTGTTGCGGCAGCTGATCCCCACCATAAATTACCCTCGGCATACTTGCGCGAACGATTGCTCGTGCTACACTTGCAATTGCTGTTTCAGGGCGGGGTGCAATTCCCCACTGGCGGTAAATCGGGCGGTGTCAAAGGGACGCCGTGGCGCAGGTGAGATGCCTGCGACCGAGCCGATGAGTCCGCGACCCGTGTGTGCGTTGGTTCGCATGCCGGCTGAACTGGTGAGATCCCAGTACCAACGGTTAGAGTCCGGATGAAAGAGGCAGGTGATCTTAATGTCTGAACAGTCGCAGCATATCCATTTTGAGAACACGAATAGGTGGAGCACCAAACAGCTCGTTACCATGGCGTTGATGTGTGCCTTGAGCGCGTTGTTTATGTATGTACAGCTACCCATTCTTCCCTCGGCGCCGTTTTTGACGTATGACCCGTCGCTGGTGCCGGCGATGGTGTGCGGGTTTGCGTATGGCCCCGGTGCCGGTACTGCTGTTGCCGCCATGGCGATCGTTATCCATGCACTCACTACGGGTGACTGGGTCGGCGCGCTTATGAACCTGGTTGCCACGCTGGGCTACATTCTGCCTGCGGCTATCGTCTATCAGAAGATGCACACCTACAAGGGTGCCGTGATTGGTCTGGTGCTCGGCGTCATTGCCGCTACGGTGCTGTCCATGGTCGCGAACCTTACCATTGGCGTTTGGTTCTGGTATGGCTCGGTCGATGTGATCGCCCCGCTCATGATTCCTGCCGTGCTGCCGTTCAACCTTATCAAGACCGTGCTCAATTCGGTATTGACGCTTGCGGTGTACAAGGCGGTCTCCAACCTCATCACGCCTAAAAAGGACCAGGTCAAAGGCCGCGCATGATTGAGTGTCGGGGCGTTTCCTTTAGCTATGACGGTGCCGTACCGGCGCTCGACGGCGTCGATCTGAATATCGAGGACGGCGAGTTTTTCTGCATCCTCGGTGGCAATGGGTCGGGCAAGTCGACGTTTGCCAAGCATCTGAATGCGCTGCTGCAGCCCGATGCGGGCACGGTGCGCGTCAACGGCATTGATGCGTCCGATCCCGAGTTGGTCTACGACATTCGTTCGACCGCGGGCATGGTGTTCCAGAATCCCGATGATCAGCTGGTGGCAACGCTTGTCGAAGATGACGTTGCGTTCGGTCCCGAAAACCTTGGCGTGCCATCGGCGCAAATTGCGCAGCGCGTACGCGAGGCGCTGAAGGGCGTGGGCCTGGTGGGCTTTGAGCGCCACGAGACCCATGCGCTCTCGGGCGGACAAAAGCAGCGCGTGGCGCTTGCCGGCGTGCTCGCCATGGAGCCGCGCGTTCTCATTTTGGATGAGGCCTCCTCGATGCTCGATCCGCGCGGACGCAAGGGTCTTATGAAAGCGTGCCGCGCACTTCACGATCGCGGCATGACTATCGTGATGATTACGCACTTTATGGAGGAGGCCGCCGAGGCCGATCGTGTCGCGGTGTTTCGGGCGGGGCACGTTGCCATGCTCGGTACGCCCGAGGAAATCTTGACGCGGGCGGACGAACTTGCGCAGCTCAACTTGGATATGCCGGCGTCGTGCTGTCTAGGTAGGGCACTTCGTGAGAAGGGCGTACCCGTTTGCGCGCAGGTGCGTGAGGCGGATATGGTCGCCGAGATTGCGCAGGCTTATGCCGAGCGAAGTGGGGCAGGCATCGCGGGGCAGTCTTCCGTATCCCAGTCGGAAATCGCTGACGGCACTGTTCCGGAAGACAACGAGGGCAACGCGTCGGAGCCCGTCATCGAGCTATCCCATGTTTCGTACAGTTATTCGCTCAGTCCGCGCGAGCGCCGCCGCTGGCATAAGCGCTCGGCCACTGCGGGCAAATCGAGCAAACAGGCTCTCTGGGGAAACGACCCCAGCAGCCCGTGGGCGCTGCGCGATGTATCGCTGACGGTGCGTCGCGGCGAGTTCCTTGGCTTGGCAGGTCATACCGGTTCGGGTAAGTCGACGCTGGTCCAGCATCTCAACGGTTTGATTCGCCCCCAGGAGGGATCCGTTCGCGCGCTGGGGCTCGATCTGTCAAACAAGAAAGACGCCGCCGCGGTTAAGGCCAAGGTCGGCGTGGTGTTTCAATACCCTGAGCGTCAGCTGTTTGCCGAAACCGTGGCGCAGGACGTGGCGTTTGGTCCGCATAACCTTGGCTTGCCGCAAGATGAAGTCGACCGTCGTGTCGAGTCATCGCTCTCACGCGTGGGCCTCGACCTTGCCGCGATAGGCGACAAGAGTCCCTTTGAGCTTTCGGGCGGTCAGCAACGGCGTGTGGCATTCGCCGGCGTACTCGCCATGGAGCCTGAAGTCCTGGTACTCGATGAGCCCATGGCGGGGCTCGATCCGGCTGCTCGCAGGGATTTCCTAGGGCTCATCGATCGACTCCATCGCGAGGGCCTGACCGTTGTCATGGTTTCGCACAGCATGGATGACCTGGCCAATTGCTGCGACCGTATTGTCGTGATGAACGAAGGTGCGGTGTTTGCCGAGGGAACCCCCGCGCAGGTGTTTGCGCATGCCGATGAGCTCAAGTCGATCGGCTTGGGCGTTCCCGCCGCCCAGCGTATGGCGCTGGCGCTTACGGAGGCGGGCGTGCCGCTGCGTCGCGGCGGGCTCTATACGGTTGAGTCGTTGGCCGACGAGTTGGTGGACCTGCTGATCGGTCGCTCAGACGGTTCTTCTAACGTCTCGGACAAGGCCAAATCCGAAACGGTCGTGCGAGAGGAGGGCTGCTGATGGAGGCGTTTTCGTTTGGCAGCTACTATCCGAGCGATAGTGCGATCCATCGCCTGGATCCGCGCCCCAAGCTGCTCCT
>CABUMZ010000183.1 GCA_902492825.1 uncultured Collinsella sp. | reverse complement strand
TTCCCGGGCTTCCGTGCCGGCAAGGCCCCCCGTCCGGTCATCGACTCCGCTCTTGGCGCCGAGGCTACCCTCGCTCAGGCCACCAACGACCTGATCGCCGCCAACGAGCCCGCCGTCCTCAACGAGCTGGACATCGTCCCCACCAAGAACGGTGACTACAAGGAGCTCGACCTCGCCAAGGATCACGAGGACTACACCTACACCGTCGAGTTCTCCCTGCGTCCCGCCGCTGAACTCTCCTCCTTCGACGCTGTCGAGATCGAGATGCCCCCTGCGGAGGTCACCGAGTCTGAGATTAACAACCAGGTCGAGATGCTCCTCAACTACCGTGCCACCTTCGAGGACGTCGAGGGTCGCGCCGTCGAGGCCGAGGATTACGTCACTGTCGACCTCAAGGCCGTCGAGAACGCCGACAACTTTGCCGCCGAGGGCCGTATGCTCATCGCCGGTAGCGACAGCAACCCCAAGGAGTTCAACGAGGCCCTGATCGGCGCTAACGTTGACGACGTCAAGACCGTCACCTGGACCGACGAGGTCGAGGAGGGCGAGGAGGCCGAGACCCACACCGTCGAGGTCACCGTCAAGGGCATCAAGGTCCGCAACACCCCCGAGCTCACCGACGAGCTCGTCAAGTCCGACTTTGGCTTCGACAGCATCGACGCTATGCGCGACGCCATCAAGATCGAGATCGAGCAGGACAAGGCTTCCCGCCTGCCGGCCGAGAAGGAGAACCGTTGCGTCTCCGCTCTCGCCGAGCGTCTGCAGCTCGACGAGATGGACGCCGACTACGAGCAGTCCGTCTTTGAGGAGCTTGGCCAGAACTTCCTGTCCAATCTCGCTGCCCGCGGCATGACTCTGGACACCTGGCTGCCCGCTTCCGGTCTGACCATGGAGCAGTTCATCGGCGACCTGCACAAGCAGGCCAACGACGTTGCCCGTGAGTCCCTGGCTCTGGACGCCCTCGCCCGTGAGCTCAAGATTGAGGTTACCGAGGACGACATCAACGCCGAGTTCGAGAAGGCTGGCGTTAAGGACGTCGAGGCTTCCAAGGCCGAGTTCATCGCCGATGGCCGCATGCCTGCCGTCCGCGAGTCCATCCGTCGCTCCAAGGCCGTCGACCACCTGGTCGAGAACGCCAAGGTGACCGAGGTCGACGAGACCGCCAAGGACGCCGAGTAATTCTCGCCACCTTGCCCGCGAGCGCATGCGTGCGCCCGTGATGGGGTAAAGTTATACACCGGTTATCCGGTTGCTTCGTACGGTGCCAGCCAATGCATAGCATGCGGGCACCGTACGTTTATCTAGAACCAATTTGGTCCGCAAGAGAGAAATGGAGATGCGTATGATCGCTAAGTTCGATTCCGCCCTCGTGCCATACGTTATCGAGCAGACGCCGCGCGGCGAGCGCAGCTACGATATCTATTCGCGCCTGCTCAACGACCGCATCATCTTCTTGGGCGAGGAGATTAACTCCGTCAGCGCCAACCTGGTCGTTGCCCAGCTGCTGCATCTTGAGAGCCAGGATGCCGAGAAGGATATCTCGCTCTACATCAATTCGCCCGGTGGCGAGGTCTACTCCGGCCTGGCGATTCTGGACACCATGAACTTCATTAAGCCGCAGGTCTCCACCATCTGCGTCGGTATGGCTGCGTCCATGGCCGCCGTGCTGCTTTCGGCCGGCGCTAAGGGCAAGCGCTTCTGCCTGCCGCACTCTAAGGTCATGATTCACCAGCCCAGCGGCGGTGCCCAGGGTCAGCAAACCGAGATTGAGATCGTTGCCGAGGAAATCAAGAAGACTCGCCGCGAGCTCAACCAGATCCTGTCCGACGCCTCGGGCCAGCCCATCGAGAAGGTCCAGGCCGACACCGAGCGCGACAACTACCTGACCGCTGCTGAGGCCCTTGACTACGGCCTGATCGACCGTATCGTCACCTCGCGCGACCTCGCCGCGAAGGACGCCTAGGATGGCCGGTAACATGCAGGACAACTTTGACGAGAACGGCAACCCCATCCGCTGCTCCTTCTGCGGAAAAGAGCAGGGCCAGGTCCGTCGCCTCGTAAAGGGCCCGACCAACATCTTTATCTGTGACGAGTGCGTCGCCGCCTGTTCCGAGATTCTGGAGGAGTCGCTGGCTTCGGACTTTATGGACGCTGCCCGCAACGGCAAGCTGCCGGGCTTCCTCAACGACCATGGTCAGGCTGCATCCCAGCCCGCCGTGGACCCCGAGACCGAGGGCTTTGAGCTCGAGGACGACCGCCAGGTCATCACGCACGTGCCGACGCCGCACGAGATCTATGACGAGCTTTCGGCCTATGTTATGGGCCAGGAGGACGCCAAGCGCGCCATGTCGGTTGCCGTGTACAACCACTATCGCCGCGTGATTGAGGGCGGCGCCGCGGTGTCTGCCTTTGACGACGACATGGGCTCGCAGTTCGACGACGATATGGACGAGGTAGAGCTCGCCAAGTCTAACATCCTGCTGCTCGGTCCCACCGGCACCGGCAAGACCCTGCTCGCCCAGACGCTTGCGCGCATCCTCGAGGTGCCGTTTGCCATCGCCGATGCCACCGCGCTTACTGAGGCAGGTTACGTTGGCGAGGACGTGGAGAACATCCTGCTCAAGCTCATTAATGCTGCCGATGGCGATATCGAGCGCGCGCAGGTTGGCATTATCTACGTGGACGAGATCGATAAGATCGCCCGCAAGGCCGAGAACCTCTCCATCACCCGTGACGTTTCGGGCGAGGGCGTTCAGCAGGCACTGCTTAAGATTCTTGAGGGCACGGTGGCAAGCGTTCCGCCCACCGGCGGCCGCAAGCATCCCCAGCAGGAGCTGCTGCAGATCGACACGACCAACATCCTGTTCATCTGCGGCGGTGCCTTTGTGGGCCTGGATAAGATCATCGCCGACCGCGTGGGCAACAAGGGCGTGGGCTTTAACTCCGAGATCGCCGGCCCCACCTCGGTCGACGAGAACGACCTGCTGCGTCAGGTGCTCCCGCAGGACCTCAACGCTTTTGGCATGATCCCCGAGTTCGTGGGTCGTACGCCCGTCGTCACCCAGACGCAGGCGCTCGACGAGGACGACCTGGT
>CABUMZ010000182.1 GCA_902492825.1 uncultured Collinsella sp. | reverse complement strand
ACCGGCACGTTGGGGTTGATCTCGTTGCCCTGGTCGTCGCGCTTTACCTGTGTCTTGCCGACTACGGCTTCGTTGTCGTTTTGCGTCACGACGGTCACCTTCACGCGACGGGTATGCTTGCCCTCGTCATCGGTTGCCACGTTGACGTAATAGTGTTCGCCGTCTTCGGTCATGAGCGCCATCGTCGGCACCATCACCACGTCGTCGAGCTGCTCGGTCACCACCGATACCTCGGCCGTCATGCCCGGCTTCAGGCGCGCGTCGGGCGCCTCTATGAGAATGTCGACGTTAAAGGTTACGCTGCCGCCGCCACCGTTGGCGGCGTCGGAGTTTGCCACCGAGGCGATGGCCGTGACCGTTCCCTGGCTTACGATATCGGGAAACGCGGGATACGTGACGTTGGCACTCTGCCCAACGGCGATCTTGGCGATGTCCTTTTCGCCCACCTGCACGGTCACCTTCATCTTAGATAGGTCGGCGATCTGCATGCACTGCTTGCCGCCGCTCGTATCGCTTTCGCCCATGATCATGCCGCCTGTTACCGTGGCGCCCACCTTGGCGTTGAGCTCCACGATACTGCCCGAGCTCGGGGCCGTGACCGTACGACTGGCCGCCTTGGCGTTCGCCTGATCGAGGTTTGCCTGGGCCGATGCGAGGCTGCGCTGCGCGGCCGATACGGCGTTCGTGTCCGCCGATGCGGCGGAGACGCCAGCCGCTGCGGAAGCTCCATCGACGTCCGTCGTTGGGGTGGCCTGAGCGGCAGCTGCGGCTTTCTTCGCATTAGCGAGGTCTTCTTGAGCGGCAGCAACTGCACGCTGCGCCTCGGCAACGTTGCGATCGAGCTCGTCGTTTTTAATGGTCATAAGCACGTCGCCCTCGTTGACGGATTGGCCCGCCTGCACGTTGATCGAATCGACCGTACCGTCGACAGAAGGGGAGACCACTGAGGACGAAATGGGTTTGAGCTGGCCTTTCGCCTCGACCGTTGTGGTAAACGTGCCCTCGGTCACCATGTCGGTCACCGGCCCGTTGTTGCCTGCGGGCCGTGCGTTGATGGCTAAGGTCACGACAACGGCGATGAGCACAATGGCGGCCACGACGCCGGCCGCAATGCCGCGTCGGATGAGCTTTTTGCGTCGACGTTCGGCACGTTTTGCCTTGAGCTTGGCATATGCCTCTTCATCGGAAATCTCGGTCGCATCGTTCGCGCGTCCGCTCTGCTTATCGGCATGTACGTTTGTAATCAGAGGAATCGTTTCGGTGACATCTTCGGGCGTGTGCTCGGTATCATTCGGGCCCGGGGTGGTCGTGGGGACATTCGGCATAGCGTCTCCTTTATAGAAAGTACCTCGATAAGTATATGCGCCCACCGGTTGGGGCGGGCGCATGGGACGGTTTCTTTCGGAACTGTTAGATTGGTCGCAGCAGCTCCATGTTGTAGGAATGTGCGCGTTGCACTACGAGTGGACAACCACGCACAGGCCGACTTTGATGCAGTCGTGAAGTGCCTTGGCGTCTGCCAGGCGCAGGTTGATGCAACCGTGGCTGCCGCACCACTTGTACGACTCGGCATTATCGAAGCTCTTGTCGTTTTGCCAGGTGGCATCGTGGAAGCCGATCATGTTGCCCTCAAAAGGCATCCAGTAGCTCACCGGGCTCTCGTATTTGGGCTTACCGGTCTCGGGGTCCTTGGCTCCGATCAGGGTGCTGCCGCCGTCGTTGCTGTTGATCTGCCACACGCCTTCGGGGGTGGCGTCTTCGCCCGGTTTGCCGGAAATAAAGTTGGCCTCCCACACGATATTGCCGTTCTCGTCGTAGTAGCGCGCGTGCTGCTCGGACAGATCGACATCGATGTATGCCTTCCAGTCGGGCTCTCCCTTTGCGGTAAAGGTGTCGGCCTTCTGGGAGTACTTGATCTCGATTTCGCCGGTCTGCTTGTTGTTAATGGCGTCCTCGACCTGCTTGGCGAGCGAGCTGCTGTCGATGGACCAACCAAAGTCGCCGCCTTCGACGGCGCACTGCTTGCCATCGGCGCGCGTCCACCAACGAGTGGAGCCCACGGTATTAAAGCCGTTGGCGAGCTCGGCTGCCCAGCTACTGATCTGCGACGTATCGAGCGTGGGGTTGGCCGGATCGGCAAAGCTGATCCACTGCAACACGGAGCCGCCGTCGACCTTTCCGGCATCCTCGCCGTTGAGCTTGAGGGTCACGTTGACGCCCAGGAAGTTGTTGGCGGCATCGCATGCGGCCTGAATCTGATCATCGGTCAGCGTTCCATTGAGCGGTTCATAGGCATCGTTGCCGAGCTTCGAAAGATCTACGGTCTCGGCCAGCGAGGCAAGCTCGAGCTCGGCATACTTAATGACATGCTCGCGGTTGAGTTTTTCGTTGGAGCGTGCCTTCTCGACGGTAAACTTGCCCGCTTGCTCGTCATAGGAGCTATTGGCCTCGAACGTGCCCGAACGCCCCTCGTTAAACTCGTCGATGGCGGCGCCCAGATCCTTCTCAAACTTCTTTTGGTCAAAGGTGTCGGAGAGCATGGACAGGTCGACGCCTTGATCAAGATCGACTTTGTTGGAGGTAGCGGTTGTTTTGGTCTTGCCGCTTAAGGATTCCACAAGGCGGACCGGCCATACAAAGGCTTCGTTGTGGCTGATAATCTCTTTTGCGGCAGCTTCACCGTCGACGATGGGTTCTTCGGACTCGGGCTGATAGGTCCAGCTAAAGTCATCGCCTGTCACGGCGAGCTTATAGTGCTTCCACGCGGAGTTGACCTTGGTGGCGGCAGACGTGGCGTTGGAGAACGAGACATCCACGCCGGCGATGGTGGTGTTGGGGTAGGCTAGCTGCGAAAAAGCTACGACGCCTACGATATAGACAATGACGATTAGACCAAGGATGACAAAGAGCGTTGTCTTTTTGCCCGACTTATTGTTCTCGGCGGGCTTGCGCGCGGGGCCGCGATCGCCTCGAGCGTGCGTGGGGGGCTGCTTGGGCGCATTGCCGTTTGCCTGGCGCTGCTGACGTTGTTGACGCTGCTGTCGCTGTTGGTTCGGGCGTTGAGAAGCGTTTGTCGCACCACGCTGCTGACCGTGGCTCGGCGCGATAGGACGCGGCGACTGAACGCCGCCGGT
>CABUMZ010000181.1 GCA_902492825.1 uncultured Collinsella sp. | reverse complement strand
TGACCGCGACACGCCCGAGGCTTGCGCCGCACAGATCATGGAGCTCGCATGCGAGCAGATATCACAGGTCGACGTTCTGATTTTGGACGAACTCGGCGAGGCCAAGCGCCGCGGCTTCGTGACACGCGAGGATGTCGAAGCGCTGATCGCGATAAAGCCCGCCACCACGGAACTCGTGCTCACCGGCCGCGGGCTGCTGCCGTTGGCCGACCTCGCGGACTTAGTCACCGAAATGCGTCCCATCAAACACTACTTCGACGAAGGCCTCCTAGCCCGCCAAGGCATCGAATACTAATTGATTCGTTTTCCGCCAACACCTACAGCTCATAAGGAAGTTGCGGTGGAATAGTACTTGTTTGACGGTCCGCAAGGGCTTTTCAGGAACTATTTCACCGCAACTTATCAGGGGTATCTGACGGATGAGCTAGGCGGTGGCGCGACCTAGCCAGTTGCCGCTGTGGTGGTAGATGGTGAACATGGTTGCGGTGATGAGCCAGGTTACGGGGTAGACCAGCAGTAGATGCTCGAGCGACGGATCGAAGGGCATGATCGCAAACACCCAAATCACTCTGAGTACGACGGTGCCAAAGATGGTGAGCATCATAGGCTGCAGACTCACGCCGGCGCCGCGGATGGAACCCGAGGCGTTCTCGATAATCGAGAAAATCGCATAGAACGGCGCAATGAAATGGAGGATGGTCGTGGTGTACGCCGAAATCGAAGCATCGTCGACAAACAAACGCGACAGCGGGCCCGAGAACACCAGCAGCACGGCAGACAGGCCACCAATGAGCATAAACGACAGCACGAGCGACGTATGATAGCCCTTGCGCATGCGCTCGTAGTTGCGCGCGCCAAAGTTCTGCGCCGAGAACGTAGTGATCGATACGCCGAGCGCCTCGGTCACCATCCAGATAATGCCATCCAGGCGCCCAGATAGACCCCAAGCAGTCGTGACATCGGCGCCAAACGAATTAACCAACACCTGGATCAGCACGTTCGAGATCGAATAGGCAGCCGATTGAAAACCGAGTGGCAGACCACACGAGATCATACTCTTGCAAATACCGCGATCGATGCCGAGCTTAGACAGCGAAAGACGCCATGCGCCCGGAGCGCGCATCATGCGCAACACGATCATCGTTGCATTGGAGCAAATGGTCAGCGCCACTGCGATGCCGCAGCCCAGCGACAAAGATGATATCCAGCACCACGTTAACCAGGCAGCCAGAGGCAATGATCACAGCGGGGCCGCGCGTGTCGCCCACGGCACGCAGCAGTGCGGTTCCCATATTAAGCAGCAGTGCCGCAACCATCGCGGCAAAATAACAGCGAGCATAGGCCACGCCCTCGGCCAATAGTTCATGCGGCGTGTTCATAAGCACCAGCATGGGCTCAACGAACACTATGCCAAGAATCGAGAAAACGATACCGCCCACCAGCGCGAGCGTCATGGCTGTATGGACCGAACGACTCAGTCGCTCATCATCGTGCTGACCAAAATACTGACCGGTAATGACCGCGCAGCCGGCGCCGACGCCAACGCAAAAGCCAATGCAGAGCTCGGTGAGCACCATCGTAGCTTGAATGCCACCTAGCGCGAGCTTGCCGCCAAACTGACCGACGATATAGGTACCGATAAGCGTGTAGGCCTGCTGAAAAAACGAACTAAAAAAGATGGGAACGCACAGCGAAAGCAGCTGCTGCCAAATAACACCCTGCGTTACATCGATAGCCGTAGATTTCTTAGCCACACGCCCTCCCCAAAAGCGTACGTCAACCGACAAAACAGTAATTAAAGACCTAAGCTAATAGCAGCTTAGCACCGACCGACGTCGACCGAAACACCCCGAGTCAGAGCCCGGTGCAAACTATCTGCCTAGTGATACAGCCCCGGCTGGTAGTGATACTCGTTGCTCACGTGCGGGCACAGCTGCCAAAAGGCGACGGCGCTCGCCGCGGCCACGTTGAGCGAATCGACCCCGTGCGCCATCGGAATACGCAAGGCTCGGTCGCAGCCCGCGATAGTCTTGGCGCCCAGGCCGGCACCCTCGGTGCCCATAAAGATCGCCAGGCGATCAACCTCCTGCAGCGCAGGATCGTCCAGCGAAACGGAGTCGTCCGTCAGTGCCATCGCAGCGCACGAAAAACCGGCTTCGTGCAGTGCCGCCAGGCCATCGTGCGGCCACACACGAGCCTCGCTGCCAATACGCGTCCACGGCACCTGAAACACCGTGCCCATGCTCACGCGGGCCGAGCGACGGTACAGCGGGTCGCAGCACGTCGGACTGACCAAAATACCGTCGACATTGAGCGCGGCGGCCGAGCGGAAAATCGCACCCACGTTCGTGTGGTCGACAATACCCTCGAGCACGCACACGCGCACCGGGCGCTCCCCCGCCGCCTCAACGACGCCACCCAAGAACTCATCAACCGGAATCTGCCGCGGGCGACGAAACGCCGCGAGCGCACCGCGCGTCACGTTAAAGCCCGTCAGCTGCTCCATGAGTTCCATGGAGGCCACGAACACGGGAACCGGACCTGCGCCCTCGCGCACAACCAGGCGCTCAAACAGCGGCATCATCTGGTCGAGCCAGCGTTCGCCCAAAAGAAAGCTCACCGGCTCGTATCCGGCACGCACCGCGCGCTCAATAACCTTGGCACTCTCGGCGATAAAGATGCCCTTTTGCGGCTCTAGCACGCAGCGCAGCTCACGCTCGGTCAGTCGCACGTAGGCATCGAGCCGCTCGTCCTCGAGCGAATCAATTCGCAGAACCTCAACGGCATCAGTCATAGCAGCCTGCCCGCACCCTTCTTTACAGCACCTATACAAATATCGGGGCAACGCCATGCGCCGCCCCGTCATTCATTTCATCCCGATAATACCGAAGGGATAATCGGTTTTACGCCTCGATGCGACGATACGTCGCGAACTCATAAACAACGCCCTCGTCACCCTCGCCAGAGGCAATCGTCGCGACCCCGCTACACTGCGCAATCTCCCACGCAGGATCGGCATCCAGATTGGGAAAGTACGTGTCCACGGCATGGGCGCAATGGTTGTGCGTGACCTCGGCCTCGGCGCAATACGGCAAAAACTGCCGATACACCTCACCGCCACCGATCACCCAGGCAACAGGCTCATCGGCTACCGCGGC
>CABUMZ010000180.1 GCA_902492825.1 uncultured Collinsella sp. | reverse complement strand
CATGCTTCATCGTGTGGGGCGGGATGAGAGGCGCGCGTGGCTTGCGACGTGCCCGTGGCTTGCGGCCGACCCGGCGATGGATGCGTTACTGGATTCGAGTTCGGCAGTAGGGGCAGACCTTCCAGTGCGCGTCGAGCGGGCGATGGCAGCTGGGGCAAACGTTGCGAACCTGGGTATCGCACACCGGGCAGACGACGAAGTCCTTCTCGATGGGGGCGCCGCACTGCGGGCAGGTGCCGTACTGGGCAAGCTGGCGCTCGCGCAGGGCCATGTCCAGCTCCTGCTCCTCGCGGTCGGACGCGTAGGAGTGCGGGCGCAGGACCAGGTAGGCGATGAGGCCCACAAACGGGATGAGGGCGATGATGCCCCATGCCACGTAGGCGCTGGCGCCGCGGCGGCGAGCGTCGATGAACACATAGACGACCGACAGCACATACAGGGCGATGATAAAGCCAACAAAGGCATAGACGACGCCCATAAGCTGCGGCGACATGAGCTCGGAGATGTACTTGGACATTGGGGTGTACCTTTCGGATTATTTACAGTCCGGTCAAGTTTACCACGGGGTTTGTTTATATGGGACTACGGCTGGGTACGGGGCTGGCGCGGACACAAACATCTCAATCTGTAACAGGTGGGAGCGGAATCCGGGTCTAGATGTTACAGATCGAGACGCAGGGGTTCCTCCCCGACTTCAATCTCGATCTGTAACATCTTGGGCCCTAAAACCCCCTCTTACTGTTATAAATCGAGACATTCAAAATCCGTCGGAAGGTTTGTCTTGATCTGTAACATCTAGAACCCAAATCATCAGCTAACTGTTACAGATTGAGACAAAGGAAAACGTCCGGGCCGAATGTCTCAATCTGTAACAGAAACTCAGCAAAAACAGGTCTAACTGTTACAGATTGAGATAAATCTCTGACACCAGGGACGGCAGACGAGGTTGTCGACGTTGCCGGGTCTCCCCTCGTCTGCCGTTGGCGGGTGTTGCGGGGCTGTTCGCCGCATTGCCGCCACGCTGGGGGTGTGTAGACCGTAGGATAGTCTTATTGACGTCCTGTCAACTCGTCTGGGAGGCACCGTGGCAGAAACGTTTGATATCGCGATTGTCGGCGCGGGCATCACCGGATGCGCCATCGCGCGGCAGCTCGCTCGATTTGACCTTTCCATTTGCGTGGTCGAGGCGGCTAACGATATTGCGCTGGGCGCGTCGAAGGCCAACGGCGGCCTGGTGCACGCCGGCTACGATCCGGCACCGGGCACGGTAAAGGCACAGGTCAACGCTCGTGGCTGCGAGTTGTACGGTACGTGGGCGCAGGAGCTGAGCTTTCTGTTCTGCCGCACCGGGTCGATGGTGTTGGGCTTTAACGACGAGGACCGCGCGCACCTGGAGCAGCTGAGCAAGAATGGCGTGGCCAACGGTGTGCCCGAGCTGTCAATCGTCGGACCCGACCGCATCCACGAATTAGAGCCGCGCGCCAGTGCCGATGCAACGTGCGCGTTGTGGTGCCCCTCCACTGGCTTTGTCGACCCGTTTGAGGTTGCCATCGCCGCGATGGAGAACGCCGTGGCCAACGGGGTGACGTTTATGCGGTCTGCGCCGGTGGAGGCGATTAAGGTTGCCGGCGAGGCTTCCGACGGAGCTGCACGCTTTACGCTGGCAACGCCCACCGGCGATGTGCGCTGCCGCTATCTGATCAACGCCGCGGGCAACGGCGCCGCCGACATCTCGCATATGGCGGGCGCCGAGGAGTTCCAGATGGTCTGGCGTCAGGGCAACATCGTGGTGCTGGACAAGGAACCGCGCGCGCTGATGCCGCTCTATCCCGTGCCGACGCCGATATCGAAGGGCGTTATCGTGACGGGCACCGTGCATGGCAACACCGTGATCACCGCCACGGCTGCCGTGCGCGAGCCGGGTGACACGCAGACCTATGCGAGCGATGTGAACGCGCTGCTGACCGGCGCGCGCAAGCTGGTGCCCGATCTGGATACGCGCCGCGTGGTGCGCGCATTTGCCGGCGGGCGTCCGGTCATTCAGGGAACGAACGATTTCTTTATTGGACAGTCGGCCGTGGTGCCGGGGCTTTTCCAGGTGGCGGGCATTCAGTCGCCGGGCGTGGCGAGCGCGCCGGCCATTGCCGAGCGCATGGAGCAGGTGCTGCGCAATGCCGGCATAGCCCTACGCGAACGCAGCGACTGGGATCCCATCCGCCGCGCGCCGGACGACTTTGACCGCGCCCCGCTTGCGCGCAAGGAAGAGCTCATTGAATCCGACCCCGCGTGGGGACAGATTGTCTGCCGCTGCGAAACGGTGCCCGAGGCCGAGATCGTGGCCGCGATCCGACGCCAGCCGGGCGCGGTCTCGGTCGAGGGCGTCAAGCGCCGCTGCCGCGCCGGCATGGGACGGTGCCAAAGCGGCTTTTGCCAGAGCCGTGTGGTGGCGATTCTTGCCCGAGAGCTGGACTGCGACCCCAGCGAGGTGTTGTTGGAGGATGCCGGATCTTGGCTGGTTGAGGGACCGCTGAAGGGGGTGAGCTAGGATGGCAGAACTCAAATCGAGCGCGATTGATTGCAGCGTCGTAGAAGCCGTACAAACGCAAGCCTTCGACGTGGTCGTTATCGGCGGAGGCCCCGCCGGCATGGCGGCCGCGCTGGCCGCGCATAAGGCCGGAGCGCGCGTGGCCATCGTGGAGCGCGAGCAGCACCTGGGCGGAATCCTCCGCCAGTGCATCCACCCTGGCTTTGGCCTGTCGCACTTTAAACAGGAACTCACCGGTCCCGAGTACGCGCAGCGCTTTATCGACCAGGTGCACGCAACCGACATTGCGCTGTTCCTGAACAGCATGGTGATTGGGATTGATTCGGGCGAGCCTACGGAAGACAACGCGGTCCATACCGTCACGCTCATGAGTCGCAACGGCATGTTACAGCTCACCGGACGCGCGATCGTCCTTGCCATGGGGTGCCGCGAGCGCACGCGCAGCGAGATCAAGATCCCCGGCAGCCGACCCGCCGGCGTGTTTACGGCGGGCCTGGCGCAGCGATACATCAATATCGAAAACCTCAAACCCGGTTCGCGCGCCGTCATTTTGGGCTCGGGCGACATCGGGCTGATCATGGCGCGCCGCTGCACGCTCGAGGGGATTTCGGTTGAGGGCGTCTACGAGCTCATGCCGTACGCCAACGGCCTGCGCCGCAACGTCAAGAACTGCCTGAACGACTTTGGCAT